>PFSC01000075.1:4080-13754 GCA_002788865.1 Candidatus Roizmanbacteria bacterium CG_4_9_14_0_2_um_filter_39_13 | reverse complement strand
TAGCCTACCATATTCCTTTCATTTGGACAACTTATTCAAGTTAGTTGCCTATGATGCTGGATCACCCCCTCTTCCCCTGTGTCAAAAATACAGACAGCATAATCGCAATGAGCACAATATAGGGAATTAAACCCTAAAAGAGATTAACTTTACTCAATTATTTATTGTGTGATACATTTGTCCAGTTTTCTAAAAACGCCTCTGCCATTTCGCTACGATTTATCATAAATTTATTAAATAAGTCGACTACTGCATCATTTATTCAGATGCTTAAATAAAACTTCTGGTATAACTCGACGGAAACACTCTTCTATATGCTCGTATATACAACGTCCAAGCGGTAACAAGGTACACCTCATATTTTTTCGAATCCATTGAGGAGAGATATCATTTTCATCTATTTTTTCTCCAAAATGATAAAGTTCTATCAATCCAAACCAGCTTAAAGGTACAAAGAGCATCAAGGTTGCATTTAGACTTTGTATAAGGAGCAGGCTATTTTTTTGTTTTTCGGTATATGTGTTCGGAGACAATGTATCTTCAAACAACTCTTCCACGACTTCATATATAGATATCACCCCTTTTTTCTTATTCAAAATAGTACCAATCGTATAGAATTCCTGTTGAAATAGTGACGCCATTCCAGGGACAAGTATATCCTGTTTTCTTGGTTCACTCAGCTTTTTCCAGTCCATATCCAGTACCCATCCAATAAACAGTTCGTTCCATTGTTGACGGAGGGATGACTTCAAAAACTCTTTGCCTTCTGGCGTGATCTCCAATGTGTGGTCATTTTCCGCAACTAGGTTGCAACTTACCAGTATTTTGTGTAAGAAATATACTTGGGGCATTTGACTCTCTTTTTTGTATACGTATCGTTCATCATCGTTTGAATATAACGGATCAGGCGCACTGAATTGCTCATTTATACTCAAGACATGAGCAAGGGGAATCGTATGTTTTTTGGAAATCAACTTTACTGTATTTTTTTGTATATAGATGAGAAACCGACGTGTGTTGGTAAGAATGAGTGTATTTTTCATATGGTCACAATCAGGGTCAAAATACCTGTCCATTGCCTCAAAGAAGCGATCCAATGTGCCGAGTTTTCTCCACTGCATAATGATTGTATCGTCGTCATAGTTTTTCATATTGATGATGGCTGTTTCATAGTCGGGCTTTATTTTGAGCGCTTTTTGGAAGTACTGTTTGGCGACTTCTACCTCTCCCAACTGAGAGAGGCAAAGCCCAACATTGCCGTACCAACGAAAGATTTCAGGTAAGTCGCTCAACGAGTTTGCATACTGAGCAAATAGCCCGAGCGCTTCTGCATAATTTTTTTCTTGCATATGTCGGATAGCAGTATCATAGTCGTCGAATATGCAGGCTCCTTGAGACTTATTATGCAGAGTATGTACTTGATGGAGATACTTCACGATGGTACTAGGATTCTGGAGTTTTTTTCGCTCTGCAAGTATCGCCTGACGGGGAGTTTTTTCCGAAAGTTTGTGTTGCGGTGTATCAAGCCATTTTTCTTGAAGCTCTGCTACCGCCACTTCTCTCTTATCTTTTTTAAGATGTTCATAGCGAGCGTATCTGTTTGAAATAAACCGCATAAGTTCATTGACCGTCTTTTGTTCCTGAGGACCTGGTTTCGGCAGAGACTCAAAGTATGGGTTTTTTTGATAGAGAGCTAAGATTATGTTTGCCAGTTGCGCAAATACTGATGGGGAAAGATGATATGTTGCTAGTTTGTCGATGTATATTTGAAAGTCTACGTTTTCTTTTGCTTGGATTTGTCTCTCCAGGTCGGCAATATCCAGATTTATGCCATACAGCAAAGATAGGTCAGTGTATAACTTCTTCAATATCGTGTAGGAAAGGTCTGTGTACCGATACTTTTCCAAAGAGGGTGAATAAGGTTTTCGTTTATGAGCCATGTATATATAGTCCAGTTGCGAAAGGTGTTTGGTGTGGTCTTTCATTGTTGAATGGAAACTATCAGCCACCTCTTTTTGGTAGGCTCCAAGAGTATTGCCAGTCATCACCCACTTATCTCTATAAGGGATAATACGCGTAATCATTACCTGACCAATCTGTGCTGAATAGGTAGCCAACTTTTCGTATACTTCATATCGCTTTCCAGTCACAAGGTCGTTCATTTCCAGCATAGAGCCCAAATATATTTTCTCTATTTGAAAAAATGAAAACACGGATCGCACCATCCATGATTGGTAGTAGATCACATCCTGATGGGAAAAAACGCCAGATGTGATAGCATGATGAAGTGGTGTGCGTCCATTGATCAAGTCTTCAAATATTACCGCCTCGATAAGATTGTTCAACTCTTGTTCTTCCACCTTGTTCCCCCTTTTAAAAATATGAGCTATATGTTGAGTAAGCCTGTCATGATACCACTGTTGTGTATCTAGCCATATAAGCACTTGATCAATATAACGCCCTTTTTCAGAGAGATCATATACATACTCCTTTTGCAGACAACATTTTTTATATTTTTTCCCTGATCCACACAGGCAGGGGTCGTTGCGCCCAACTTTTTGTTGGGGAGTGATAGTGGTGGTATGAGATATGATTAAAGGCATACGAGTACTATGTTATTTTATATGATCTTTTTATTGATATATCGAGAAAAAAATGTTTTGCCAAATGGGGTCATATGCAATGTATTAAAGGCGCTGTGAAGAGGCGATAACTTTTCATAGTATCCATTGAGGCTCTCGCGTAATTCTTTTTCAAAAATCTGCTGGTCGGTAAATACAGGCACAAGGAGTAATGTGTACCATGAGAAGGGAACAAGGACAAAATAGGCAAAATCTGTCCACAAAACTGTCCATTGCAGGGCTCGTTTATTCTGTATGTGTTTACCTTCGTCAAGTTCATCGGGAAGATACCCATATTGCTTGTCTCCATGTGCTCGCATCCACAAGACCAATGTGGTATTGAGTTCGTCTGAGCCGTATCCAACACTGGCATCTCGATCATATATTTTTTGTAAAATATCCCTCCACATAAAAAGCCATTCTTCCAAACGAAAAGCCCTTTTGATATCTTTATTGTGTTCTCTCCATCTCAAGAAACAAAGATCCAAATAATTGCTGAGGACGGTTATATCAAAGTCTTTTGCATTTGCACCCATGTCTATTAGCTGACACATCGTCGATAACTCAGCGATATCAGACTCATATTTTTGATCAAACACAAACAGAGGAGGTATGTCTGCCATGTTTCTTTTTAGATCTATAAGCAACGGTTGTTCATGAAATGATATGTAATCAACAGTCACTTCGGTAGTGACGTGTGGTTGATCTGCAGTATGTGAAAATGTCAGATGTGCTTGTGGTAAAAACATGCCTGCAGATGGCCAATTTTCTACGTCTTTTCTCCAAATGGCATGAAAATAAGGACTAGTGTTATTCACATGAGAGCTTTTCATGAGCAGGAAGTACCATCGCCAGAAAATGAGGGGCAGATGATGCTGAGCTCTGATTAATTGCGAAGCTGTGGCATGTTTCAGTGTATGACTTATAAATCCTGGAAATATATGTAGTAGCCTCCCCACCTCTGTTTTATCCCATTGTGTTTGTAATATTTTCATATATATTGCTTCCAAGCATTGTTCAGGCGCTTTTTTATAGTGCTACAGATTTGCATTTCTGAGCTCCTCCATCAACCTTCTCCTTGGCTTGTATGTTTCTTTTATCCAAGACACAAATTCAAGGAACCGCTCCATACGGCCGATTTCTTTCATTCCTTTGAGGTGATATGCCACTTGAGGATAATATTTGACATTTGCCTCCTTCAACAACCCTTTTATTTTATTCTTATAATGGAGGAAGCATTCTTCGGGAAATTCATCCTGTACACTCGCAATCATTTGAGGAAAGCAGTCCGATTCCGGAAACTTCGCAACAAGATCAAGAATATCTTGACCCTTCTTTTCATACTGTAACAGCTTGAATAAGGGCTTTATATTATATTTATTACTCAATAGTTCTTTCAACTGACCTATGAAAGCCTCTTTTTCCATTTTTGATTTATACACTTTTGCCACTTCTTTATAATCTGAGAGAGATTCGGTCAGGATAAAGAGTCGTTGCAGGTTTTCGACCACTTTTCCATAGTCTCGCTGAGGACAATATGTTTGTTTGAGTATGATGCGGATTTCTTTTTCGGTACCTTGATAGTCGGATGGTTGGGATGGAAATGTAAATTCGCTATACTCTGGCTTTCTTTCTAGATGGGGGAGAATCTCTTCTGCGACAGAGATGATATCGACTTTTCTTCCCAACTTTTTATACTGCTGTAGTAGATCAACTGTAAGCTGTGGGTTTGTTTTCATCTGTCTCAAACATATTTTTTCAAATAAGTCAAAATTTTCATGCGTATAATGAAGAAAAGCATACAGACTGCTTTCATCCAAAGACAAACCTGTGGTAGACTGTGATTTGGAAAGTGTGGCAAGTGCTGTCTGCGCGTCAGATAATGTAGTAATAGCTTGTTTGATGATGGAGACTATATCAGGACGCCATTCTTCTCGTCTTTCAAATAGAGTGCACAGATATTTTATCCCATCTCTTTTAACGGATATGATTTTTGCAACAGCAAGGCTTTTGCCAAAGCCATTCAGTGCCTTTCTCATCTCATCTGTAAACCAGTCCTCAAGATCCGCATCCTCTCCATGGAGTGTCTGTTGTTTCTCATCAAACGTTTCAAATAATGCTTGATATATTTTCATACTCTCAGCGCAGTTATCACTGTCCAGATATTTTTCTGCCTCTTCTAGGAATGGTTGAGTCACTTCCTCAAGCGATGGTCCCACCTCGGGAGCATATTCAGGGTGATAGTCATAGTAGTCGTCTCCTTCTGAGTACCATGTCTGAAGAACCTCATGCATATCCAGCTGATCAAGCACGTGTTGGATTTTTTCTTTGTATTCTCTCACGGTTGTTGGCGTCTCTTTTGGTCCTTGCAGAAATATGGAAAAGTCTTTGATGAGATCTATATCTTTTTGTAGCAATTTTTGTAAAAAAGTGCGCAGTTGTCCTTCGGACGCCGATGTAACGAGATCTATCGCTTGCTTGTCTTGAGTGTCTGTCTTCTGCGCAGTGGCAACATCTTGAAAATCTTTATTTTCTGCGAATGCGAAGGTACCCGCGACCGCATGTTTGCAAATGCCTTCGAAATTATATGGACATGTACAGATAGCCTTGAGCTGATTTTCTTCTATATGAAATGTTACGACGTAGAGGTGTGTTCCTCGTACTTGAGCTTTATAGGAATCACCCTCCTTCCATATTTTTTCCACGCACCCGTCATCAAAGTATTCTTCCCCTTTCTGATATGAAGAGGGAGTTGCAAGCTCAAATGCTTTTTGTTCGGTAAAAATATTCATGTCAATATTGGATATATGAGTCAGGAAAATGTGCAAAATTCCTATGTCGGGGATATCAGACTTGAACTGACGACCTCAGCGTCCCGAACGCTGCGCTCTAGCCATCTGAGCTAATCCCCGTGACATTCCAATTATATCACTCTCGCGCTCATTGTTTTCCCGAGTCAGGTCGAAACTCTGGCGGAAGCCCAGTCGTAGACTTTTGGTTCCCCTTTCCTCCAAGGATTGATTTACGTATCTTTCCTTTTGGTGCACTTTGGGATTGACTTCTTTGACGTTCTTGTTCCAGTCGCGCCTTTTCTTGCTCTTCATATGCTTCCTGCCGTTTTTCTTCCTCTTCTTCCTGCTCTTTTTTGGCAAGATACTCTTCTTCCTCACGTTTTACCCGGTGATGATAATCATACTCTTGTTGTTTGGGATTTGGTGTATTTTCTTCTCCACCGATCTGGGAGCGGACTGCATCAAGCTTCGATGAATCCTGATGATCGTACTGCTTCTGAAGTTTGTTAAAGTCGAGATCGGAGAAATTTTGATTCCCCTTTTCTCGTTCTCGGCGTGTAGGGTTTTCAAAGTTTGCAACTATAGGGTTGAAGGTTTTGGTGATCTCGCCTACTGCCTGGCGCGCTGTATCGATCCCCAGCTCTGCGACCTTTTCAAACGAATCTTGAATGAGATTTTTTGTCTTCGGTTGTTTTTTGGTAAACATGGTTTTTGAAAATACTGAACTGCTGAATTGCTGAGTCGCTGAGGAGCTGATTAGATCCCAAGCGTTGCTTTTGCTTTTTCAGACATCTGATCCATAGACCAGGGTGGGTCAAAGGTCAGCTCAATCTCGATATCTTTTTCTTTTACTCCAAGGCTTGAGACTTTGTGATTGATCTCTTCCTGAATTGTGTCAAACAGTGGGCATCCCAAACTGGTCAGAGTCATCTTTATATGTACTTTTGTTTTGTTCACCGTGACTTTGTATACCAAACCAAGATCCATGATAGACATGTCCAGCTCTGGATCCATGACGTCATATAGTTTGTTTTCTACTTGTTTTGTTGTTGGCATACCGATACATTTTGTACTCACAATTGATTCTTTCAGTATATCATGCGATAATGAGTGGATATGGATAACATACGACTTAGATTTGTACCTTTGGGCGGTGTAGTAGGCGTTACAAAAAACATGTATGTGTACGAGCTTTATAACGGTGATGAGCTTACTGACATACTCATTGTAGACTGTGGAATGGGCTTTCCCGATGCTACAGAGTTTGGAGTAGATCTGATTATTCCAGACATCTCATATCTTGAAGATAAGACCGATAAAATTCGCGCAATTCTCTTCACGCATGGTCACGAAGATCATATCGGCGCACTCCCATTTTATTATGAAAAGCTCGGACGACCACCTATCTACGCAAGCAAATTGACAAAAATGTTTATCCAAAATAAATTCAAAGAGCTTGGGTCACCGATTCACATTCAAGAGATTGAATATCGCAAGTGGTATGAACTTGGCAGATTTCAAGCACGGTTCATCCATGTCACGCACTCGATTCCTGACGCGACTCATATTTTGATAAAAACAGCAGTCGGCACTATGTATCATGGACCTGATTTCAAATTTGATCTTACCCCACCCTACAACAAATCCCCTGACTTCCATGAGATCACCCAAGCGGGCGAAGATGGAGTACTTTGTCTTCTATCAGATGCACTTGGTGCCGAACGCCCCGGTATGACTGCGTCAGAGTCTATCGTCGGACAGACATTTGAGGACGAGATGCGCAAGACCAAAGGAAAATTCATCATGACGACATTTTCATCAAACATCTCACGAATCAGACAGTGTGTAGATGCGGCCGTGAAATTCAATCGAAAAGTTGTGTTTTTGGGTCGTTCGATGAAACAAAACACCGATGCGGCGGCAGGTCTTGGCTATTTGCCGATTCCCAACATTCTTCGAGGAAAAGAACAAGAGATTGCCAAACTTCCTCCAAATAAAGTCTGTGTGATTGCGGCGGGTTCCCAAGGACAGTACAACTCTGCCTTATCAAAGATGGCAAGACAACAGAATAAATATATAAAAATTGGAAAAGAAGATAAGATCGTATTCTCATCTGATCCAATCCCTGGTAATGAACACGAAGTATATGCGGTGATCGAAGAGCTCTCACTACAGGGCGCTGATGTGGTCTATCCTGATATCCAGGATCAGCTCCATGCTTCGGGTCACGGAAGTCAAGAAGATCTAAAACTTCTTGCACGGTTTACGAAACCTAGATTTCTTCTTCCAATCGGTGGCACATTGAGACACCAGAGACAGTATGAAAATCTGATGAACGAACTTGGTCACAAAAGTGAAGATATCGCACTCATCAGCGAAGGAGATACGATGTGGTTTACTAAGTCTGGAATGACCAAAGGAAATTCTGTCGAGACAAAGAGTATCTATGTGGATGCCTATGGTGTGGGAGATATCGGAAATGCGGTACTTCGCGACAGACAAACCCTTTCGTCGGATGGTATTGTTGTCACGGTGATCATGATTGACACAAATGCAAAAATCTCTATGAGTCCAAAGTTTTTCTCACGAGGATTTGTATTCGAGAAAAATGAAGACACGATGTTTGATGATGCAGGTCATATGCTCGAAAAATCTCTCAATAAAACTCAGGGGGTCGTCGTGGACACCGCAAATTACAAAAAAGAAGCAGGAAATCTCCTAGAACAGTTTTTCTTTGAAAAACGGGGACGCCGACCACTCGTGTTGGTTGACGTGATACAAGTGTGAGGATCGCGAGTCGTGTAACGTGTACCGCAAATCGCACAACGTTGAAATGCAAAACGAAGAAACCAGAAAACATGGATCCTTCTCCGCCAGCTGGCGGAGAAGGATGACAGGAACATATGTCAAATTCACTACCAAAATCACTCAAGCAGGTCTCATTTTTTCTCGAGAGGCTTCCTGGAATTGGAGAAAAGTCCGCGAATCGACTCGCCTTCTATCTTCTTCGGATGCCTGATGAAGATCTCAAAGATTTTTCAGAACAAGTTGCAAAACTGAAGGCACAAACAAAACGGTGCAAAATTTGTATGAATCTCACGGAAGAAGAGCTCTGTGGCGTATGTGATGATAGTGCGCGAGACGGCACTCGTATAACCGTCGTCGAAGATGTCCTTGATCTTCTCTCCCTCGAAACTGGAGATATCTATGACGGGATGTATCACGTACTTCATGGTCGGATAGACCCCTTGAACCACATAGGTCCAGATGATATCTTTCTTGAGGAGCTTTTTACTCGTTTGAAGCCGAAAACCAATGGTCACGTGACGCCATCGATCGTAAAAGAAGTGATTCTTGCGACAAATCCTGACATGGAAGGTGAGGCTACTGCGATGTATCTACGAAATAGACTTCAAGAGCTTAAAAAGGAGCATTCATTAGAATTCACAATAACTCGACTGGGATATGGTATGCCGATGGGAGGGAATCTCGAATATGCCGACTACATGACTCTGCGAAAGGCACTTGAGAATAGGCGTGGGTTTTAGTAACAGTTCACAGTCTTTGACAAAACTATATCACAATACATCAATTATTATTTTGTGTCATCCCCGACCCGATCCCCGTTTTCACGGGGACGGATCCAGATTGTTGAAATAGTCTGGAGAATGGATTCCCGTCGGAGCCTGCCCTCGACTCCGATCGGGGGCAGGAATGACAATGTGTGTCAAGAAGAGTGAACTCTTATGGGTTTTAAACCTTCTTGACAAGCTTTAAGTAATCAAGTAGACTTATAGTCTATATGAAGATAACATATCATACTACTGCTTTTGTTCGAGCTATATCCCTTACTTGGGCTCGGGCGGCTTGTAGTTGATATTTGAATAACGATTACAACCATCCGCCCAAGAATCGGGAGGTTTTTTTATATGTCATCATTAAACTGTGAACAGTTAGTCGAATTCGACCTTTATGGAAGAGGTAGGAATCGCTATGCAATGCACAATGAAACGATGCTAGTTGGACCTGAATATGCTTCACTTTTTGATCATTTGGATCTGCCACTTGTATCGTTTGAAACTTTACGCGATACGCTTGGATTATGGACAGGAGGTAAATGTCAAGAAAATGGCAGTCACCCTGAGGAATATTATTTGACACATGCTGTAATTTTGGGTAGTAATCAAGCTACCAATCTTGATAAACACGCTAAAATTTTGACAGACACTACATCGGATATTATGCGCCCCAGCACGCCATA
>PFSC01000075.1:0-4035 GCA_002788865.1 Candidatus Roizmanbacteria bacterium CG_4_9_14_0_2_um_filter_39_13 | reverse complement strand
GGAAAATATTCATTTTTCCAAAGGAACTACTGCGACTATATCCATTGATACGCGAACGGGTATATCTGTGGGTGCAAATCTATGGTTGCCACCTTCATGGGACCAGCAAGAGTATAAATTGGTAGAAGGTCTTGATAGAGAATTGCCGACAAGGGTATATTCGTCGATGATGGAAGTACGGCCACCTTGCTCCACTCGTATCTATACAACAATGTTGAACGTTACTCGAAAGTAATAGATATAATGTGGAGAGAACGTATGGGATCTATCTCATTCACTAAAAATCTTGATTGCTTCGGCAATCTCACCATTTACTGAAACCTCCCTCATCTTCTCAAACTCACTTCCTTTTTGAAGCGCAATACTATCTGTCGTAAAGAATGCCTCAATTTTTGAACTTTGGATTTTTTCGGCTGTTCCTGGTGCAAAATCTCGATGAACGATTGCAGCGATCACATTTGTTGCTCCTTGGTCAAGGGCAAAATGTGCAGAATTTATGAGAGTCAAACCAGAGGTTGCAACATCATCAACAATGATTGCTACTTTGTCTTTCACATCCCCATACAGTGAGAGAGCATCGCTTTGATGTTTTTTTTCAAGATCCCGTTTTTTTTCAGTGACTGCAAGATTGAAGTCGTTGTGTCCAAATAAGACATTTCCAAATTTTCTCGCACGCTCTATGCCGCCTTGATCAGGCGATATGATCGCGATATTTTTCGGAATGACTTTCACATTTTTGTGGTCTAAATATTTGTGAATTTCCTGAGCTAGAACTGGAAAAGCGGAAAGATTTTTGAATGGAATATCAAATACTCCCTCGGTTGCCTCATCATGAATGTTGAATGTATACACTTTGTAGATACCAATAGATTCCAAGAATCTGATGATCACATTTGCAGAGACACATTCTCCTGGACGGTGTTGAATGTCCTGCCTGGCATATCCAAAATACGGGATCACAGCAATGACCTTTCTCGCTTCTTCTCGTCTCAGTGCATCTGCCATAAGAAATAGCTCCATGAGATTGCTGTTTGTTGGGTTTGAAGTTGATTGAATGATGACACACGTATCGTGTTTCACATCTTCCTCTATCCGTACACGTATTTCTGAATTATCAAAACGGATTACCTCTACTTGAGCGAGAGATGCTTTGAGATTTTGTGCAACTTTTTCGGAAAGATTGGGGTTTGATGTACCAGAAAAGAGTTTGAGCATACAGAAAAATTATTCAAATTTCTAATATTCTATTTGTCATTCTGAGTGAAATCGAGTTTGACTCGATGCAACGAAGAATCCATAATAAACACTGGATCCTTCGGTTACCATCTCAGGATGACATCAACAAACAGGGTTGGGTCAATTTTTATTCTTGATTCATCTCCATCAGCTTTCGAGCCGCAAGCTCTTGAGTTTTTTTGACTGCATCGTTTATTGCTTCTGCAACTCGATTTTCCATGACGCCATCAATTTCTACGTTGATGATTCGCTGATCACCACGTACGGTGATGAGCACTCCATTTTTTTCAATAGTAACCTCTTCTTTTTGCAGTGCCTGTTGCATCTGTTTTGCCTGTTGTTGAAGTTGTTGTAAATTTCCAAGTCCTTTGAGTGGGTTGAACATAAATATATAAATTAATAATCATTTTTGTCATTCTGATCCGCCAGCTGGCGGATCAGAATCCATGTATTTCTGGATCCTTCACATTCGTTCAGGATGACACACGTTCCTTTCTACCATTATAGAACTCAACGACCGCAAGCTCAAGCGGAAGTGCTTCGATCGGAGAGATTCTCATATTTCCGTACGCTTCATGAAATAGCTTGATGAGTACAGATATTTCTTTCAAAGAAAAAGAGAGATGTGGTTCGGCGGTTCTTCCCGTGCTTTTTGCGACAAGCTGAACTCTAAGGGTATTGAGGGTATCTTCAATCACTCGTTTGACATTTCCACCTGTTGTGACAAACTCCTCGATCCAAAGCATGACATCTTCGAGCGTGCCATTTTGCATGATCTCGATGAGCATTCCTTTCGACCTGATCCCAAGGTACATCTCAGCTGTTTCAAAGGTGAGTTTTTCTTGCATCACAAGCTCTTCAAGGAGCTTTGTGGCATCTCGGAAAGAGTTTTCACTGTAGTTTGAGATCATGGTCATAAGGTCTTCAGGAATATCCAGTTTTTCCTGTGTTGCTATCCGTTTGAGCATGTTGACAATATCTTTTGACTGTGCTGTTCCAAAGGGAAATCTCACGCATCGGGAGATGATTGTTGATGGGAGTTTTTCTTCATTGGTTGTGGCGAGGATGAAAATGACAGATTTTGGTGGCTCCTCAAGAGTTTTGAGGAGTGCATTGAACGCATCTCCCGTGATCATGTGTGCTTCATCAATGATATACACTCGGTAGCGACCAGACATCGGTGCAAACGATGATTCACGAATGAGCTTGCGAATTTCATCAATGCCTCTGTTTGATGCGGCGTCCTGCTCCACCACATCTGGTGATCCGCTTTTGTCTATTGTGGTGCAGTTTACACAGGTATTGCAAGGTTCGATTGAGCTTCCCTTTCCTGCAAAAACATTCTCGTCACAGTTTACTGCTTTTGCAAAAATGCGTGCAGTTGAGGTCTTCCCCATACCTTTTGGACCGACAAAAAGTAGCGCATGAGGAATTTCTTTTGAGGCAAGAAGTTTCATCATCCGCTCACGTATTTGGCTGTTGTCGAGTTCGTGTATGGTTTGAGGGCGGTATTTTAGATAAAACATAATATTTTTTGTCATCCTGAGCGTTAGCGAAGGATCCAGAAAAATGCATGGATTCTTCGGTCGTCGCCATAGCTCCTACTCAGAATGACAGGATGTTATTTCGTAAATATATTCTGGATTCCGTGTTCAATGAGTGATTGCATCACTTTCTCAACCCGCTTTTCGCGCTCTGCAGCAAGAAGCACTGCCTGAGGATAGCAAATGACTACCTCGCCGATCACATTGTCAGTCGTGCTGATAGGGTCGGTGAGATACGAAAATGAAAGCACAGGAAGTGCTACATTTTCATGTTTGTACGTGTTTGCCACATCTTTCATTTTGCGTTTGCCCACGAATGCGATATTGAGTGCAGAAGATTTTGCCACATGACGCTTGTCAAGCTCTGCCTGGGCAAACGCTTCAAGACTGCTTTTATTAATTTTGTACCTTGATGAGCTGAAAATATTGATCATATGATATTAGATTGACGTTCGTTTTTTGTGACGACTCTTTATCTGCTCAATTTTCTCCTCTTTTCTCACTTGAGATGGGCGCTTGTAATACATTCTACCTCGAACTTCATCTACGATTTTAGACTCAAAAAATCGGCGACTGAATTCACGAAACATATTTTCTGATGATTTTCCTTTTCTATTTGTTACTACTACCATGTTGTTTGGACACCCCTCTTTCAAGATGACTTGTCACATCAATGCAAATACATTTCTGGCTGATACAAATCCTACCATGAACGAAGTACGCAAAGAATAGACCAAAAGTCGTAAATGGAAACTACTGTATTCTACTATTTTTTCGAGACTATTTCAATCAGACGAGTGAGAGAGAGGGACGAAGGGACGCTATTTGGATTTTTCGAGGACCCATTCAATAGCATATTTTTGGATGCATGCAAAAACCATGTTGCCTTCGGGTCCGCTTTGATCATTTTTTCATAAAGAGGTGTGAGGTCAAATTTTGGATCGGGCTGGGTTTTGATTCGAACGGTGTGGTTTTCTGGATCACGGCGCACGACCATATCAAATCCTTTTTTGAGCGCATGCTTGACCGCTGATTCATTTTTGACTTCCATGACGAGCGTCTTTCCCCATGCGGTTTGCAATGTTACTCCATCGTGAATCTCATTTTCTGCCTTAAGGTTATTTTTTATGGTAAATAACACACTATCAAGCATGAGCATGGTCATACTCATAAGCTCCATGTCACTGCTGAGAAGACCTCGGAGAGGGTAAATGAATTCATGAATCATGAATGAGTATTTCACATCGGTAGGATC
>PFSC01000051.1 GCA_002788865.1 Candidatus Roizmanbacteria bacterium CG_4_9_14_0_2_um_filter_39_13 | reverse complement strand
ATCAGGTCGGGGATGACACAAAATAATAATTGATATATTATGATACAGTTTTGTCAAAGAGTGTGAACTCTTACAATTTTTTTACCACCACTCAACCTCTTCCTCTTCTCTAGACCGGATAAAACGAGATTTCATAGATAGAATCCTTCTTCCAAAAATAAAACGTCGACGTGCGTGAGTAATGACAAGGTTTTTTTTGGCGCGTGTCACTCCGACATAAAACAGCCGTCTTTCTTCTTCAAGTTGATGTATATCGTCGACCGATCGAGAATGTGGAAGAAGCCCTTCTTCAAGCCCAGTTATGAAAACATAAGAAAATTCGAGTCCTTTTGCTTGATGCAAAGTCATGAGTCGCACACCATCTTTTGATTTACCCGTTTTTTCTCCTTCGAAATACTCAGACTCAACAAGCGCTACTTGTTCGAGGAAATCCACTAGATTTGGAAATGTCATTGCTACTGATTTAAGCTCTTTTATATTTTCAAGACGTGCGTAGTCTTCAGTAATGTCAGGATCATACAATCCAAGATATTCGGTTTGATCAAATACCATCTCCAAAATCTCTGCCGTTGGAATTTCAAGGACTGAATCCTTAATCTGAAGAAATAATTCTTTATATTTTTGAAATCTTCGTTTACCAAGTTTAATTACTCGTTCCAACGCAACACTATCATCAGGGTGAAGAAGAAGTCGCAAATAGCATAGAATATCTTTAATTTCCTTTCTTTCATAAAAGCGAGTTCCACCGATTAGTGTGTAGGGAATACCATAATGCAAAAATATTTCCTCAATACTTCTTGACTGGGCATTTGTACGGTATAGAACCGAAATTTCTGTGTAGTCGAGATCGACAGAAATAGTTTGTATTCTGTCTGCGATAAATGTCGCCTCTTCCTCTTCATTGTCAACCTCCACAGTCTCAACATCATCTCCCGGAGCCGCATCGGTATGAAGGTGAAGAATTGGATGAGTTTGGTTTTCAGAGATGATTTCATAGGCAAAGTCAAGAATATTTTGGGTGGAACGATAATTTTGCTCAAGATTGATGATTTGTGCACCTTCAAAGTCTCCACTAAATTTTTCCAGATTTCGAATATCTGCACCACGCCATGAGTAGATACTTTGTGAAAAATCCCCAACCACGGTGATATTTTTGTGCTTGTTGCTCAATGTTTTTGCAAGTGTATATTGGGCTACATTCGTATCCTGGAATTCATCAATCAAAATATACTGATATCGATTTTGATATTTTTCTAAGACAGGTTTATGTAAGCGAAATAATTCTACAACTTTCATTAGCAAATCATCAAAGTCCAAAGCATTATTTTTCTCTAGCTCTTTTTGATACTGATGATAGACTTGTGCAACCTCTGCAGCTTTATAAAATGAGAAGATTTCGATAAATCTCTCTGGGCTCACAAGTTGGTTTTTGGCACCTGAAATCCGCCCTGAGAAGAACCGCGGAGAGTATTTTGACTGCTTCTTTTTCAAAACTTGTTTGAGAAGTTGCTGCTGGTCACCATCATCATATATTGTGTATGCATGAGGAATGCCAATATACTCACCATCTCTTCGCAAAATCATCGCACAAAATGAATGAAATGTCCCGATATACCCGAGAGTTTTTTCATTTCCCATGATTTTTGCGATACGATCTTTCATCTCACGCGCAGCTTTATTTGTGAATGTGATCATGACGATAGATTTCGGATCTACATTGTGATTTTCAATGAGATTCAAAACTTTGTGGACGAGAACTCGGGTCTTTCCTGAACCAGCTCCAGCAAGCACTATTGATGGACCGTCGACAGCCTCAATTGCTTTTTTTTGTTGGGGATTCAAGCCTTTGAAGATATCGATCATAGGGTATAATAATACCAGATGTGAGAGGGGACAAAATAAGTAAGAGCTCAGGGTCTTTGACACACATGTCATTGCGAGCGAAGTGAAACGGAGCGCGGCAATCTCGTCTGTATTGAGATTGCTTCGTCGTTTATGCTCCTCGCAATAACATACTATAATATATTTCTGTCAAGAACCCTGTACTCTTACCAAAATCATTATTGATTTTTAAAAATCCATACTATGAGATATCTTATTGCAAACTGGAAAGCACAGATGACAAAAAATGACATTGTGCAATGGGCCTATGAATTTTCCACATTAATGCAGAAAAATTCAGAAGAAAACAAAGCTCTCAAATCTGCTCTTGAAAAAAATTCGTTACAAATAATCATCTGCCCACCATTTCCGCATATAATGCTTACAGGAAAACTACTATCTGACTATAATGGAATCTATATGGGAGCTCAAACTGTTTCACCAAAAGAACCCGGAAAATTCACTGGTGAAGTCACTGCAGCTACATTACATGAAATATGTGGATATGTACTTATCGGACACAGTGAGCGACGTTCACATTTCAATGAATCAGAAGAGGATATACAGAATCAAATTCAACAATGTGTTAGGGAGAAAATCGCACAAATTCTATGCGTAAGAAATGGAAATGATATCGTATATCCTGAAGCTCAAATAGTAGCATATGAACCATCTGATGCAATTGGCACAGGTGAGAACGCTGATGTATCGGAAGTCATTGACATGAAATCAAAACTGAAATTATCTAACGATACTGTATTTCTTTATGGAGGAAGTGTAGATAGCGACAATATTGAAGGCTACCTTCTAACCGGTCAGATCGATGGTTTTCTTGTCGGGACGGCTTCACTTGATCCAGACAAATTCTACCAAATGGCAGTAAGTATGTCAAAATGATACTCTCCGACGAAAGCACGTCGGGGAATAAAGCCAGGAATGGGATTAAAACTCCCCGCAGCAGAGTTGACGGGGTATCTTGTTCGTCATCCCCGACCCGATCGGGGATCCAGTCTGGATTCCCGCTTGCGCGGGAATGACTCAGGATCAACCCCGAAGCAGAGCTTCGAGGAATTCTTTCGATTAAAAACTTACTACTTGAATCCCAGGAACTTTTTGAAAATCTTTTTTATCTTTCGAAATAATAGTGTTTAAATGTAAATCTTGCATATAGGCCAAATGGATAGCGTCTCTGGGCTCTAATCCATAACATCCAATATTTTTAGCTGCATTTTCAATTCCCATTTCAAGACTATTTTCAAATTGAATTAACTTGAAAGTTTCAGGGAGCTTTTTTAATTCATCAATAATTACCTGTATTGTAGGATAAAAGGATTTAATACTTGACCATTTTCCCTTTTTTAACTTTTTCTCTCTAAAGGGTATTTCCCAAATTTTATACCATGTCTCATCAAGTGTCAGCGTAGAAATATAAAGAAGCGAGTTTGATTTAAGAAGATCTAAAAATAATTTTCTACTACAATCATTGTCAGCGTGCTTATCTGCAAAGTAAGCTATAAGAAAGTTTGAATCAAGGTATATACGATTTTGCCTTGTCATGTGGGTAAAAGTTAGTAAATTGAAGTTGAATAAACTTTTTTTATATCAATTTTTTCTCCAAAATCAAAAATTCCTGCGGTTTTAAGCAAAAAACTTCTTTTTTCCTCGGATAATGCGTAAAATTCTATACCTACTAATTCAACCCATTCATTCTCCTTTTTATGTTTATGCGATATATTATATTTAGATATATACGGCATAGGACTATATGTTTGCTTGTCAGTTTGAATTCTTGTGAAAGACTCTCTCGTCCAAACTGTGTTAATTAATTCCTCAATATTTACTTCTTCAGAAGTAGAATTTAACTTTTTCGACAACCCATACAACAATAACGGATTTTGAGAGTAATTGTTTTTGAAATCAAACGCCGTACCTGACATATTATGTTTGTGTAAATTTTTTTATTGCTTCTTGAACTTCTTTAAAGTCAGATGAAAGTTGTTTTGAGAGGATTGAAAAATCAATATTTTCGACTTCATAATGCGTATTGGCATGAATCTCTAATTGGTTTTTTTGTCCACCTGGTGCTATTTGTATATCAAACTTACGTCCTTTTTTACTATAAACAACTCTTGCCCCTGCTTCTAATAAATCTCCACTATCTATCATACTTAACAAACTTGATGATAAAAGTTTTTCATATATTATTTCATCCTGAAATTGCAACAGAATGTCATAATTATAACCATAGGCTCTAAGTTTAGATTTACCACTGAAGGCATTAAATACTTTTTTAAAATCGCTTATAATTATTGATTCGCTTGGGCTTACCATGCTACTATCCAGTCACTCTTAATCTATTAGGTTCAATGACTATCTCTTTTTTTTGAGTAGGTATAATCAATACTTTTGTTCCAGGTAACTCGATAAAGGGAGTATTTGCTCTATCTTGTGCTTTTAACGAAAATAAATTTCGTATTTCATCACTTGTAATATGCGACTGATCGACTTTATCAAAAAGCGCTGTAACATTTATCTTTTTTAAACTAATGTTTTGGATTTTCATAATATGAAGTCTATTTTAACAGAAATCTTGAACATTTACTTAGCTTTCCAGCTATTGGAACAATCTGACTACAACATGAATGCAAGAAGAACCAATATCCCTCCACTGATGACTGCGGGATTGAGGAAATTGGAAGGCCCTGCCACTGGTAAACTACTAACCGGAGTTGGCGTTACGGTAATCCCTCCACCAGTTACAGGAAGAATTGAAGGACTTGGAGTCAACGTTGAAGTTGGCGTGACTGCTTGAGTTACTGATGGCGTAGTTGCGATCGGAGGTGGAGATGGACTCGTACTTGTGAAGCCTACAGTAGGTGTAGGAGTTTGAACTTGAGCCTGAGTTGGAGTTGGAGTTGCATTTCCTGTAGCTGCCAATAAGTCGGCACCAAGAGGATCGCTACCCCCTGTTGCATTTGAGTTTAAAAGGACCAATGGATCTTGACCATTTGAAATCATATACGTAAGAAATCCTGCGGAAGCAATAAGAACCACAATCACCACGACAAGTATAATCGATTTGGGATCACGCATATAGACTCATTGTAGCAAAAACTATTTTAAAAAAGCAATCATCAAGCCAAAAAGTGCAAAGACTATAGAAAATACCCAGAAACGCATAACGATCTTTGGCTCCTCCCAACCCTTGTGTTGAAGAAGTAAGTGAAGTGGCGCAACTTCAAAAAATTTTTTCTTGAGATATTTTTTACTAATCAATTGAATAAATGAGGTAGCAATCTCAATAACAAATATCCCTCCAATTATAGGAAGTGCAAATGACTTACCCAATATGAGACCGACAACTGCAAATGTCGCACCAAATGAAAGGGCTCCTGTATCGCCCAAAAATAGTCGGGCAGGATAAATATTGAAGTAGAGAAATGCAATCATTCCACCGATCCAAACAGCAATAAAGATTGAAATTGGAACATCTATGATTGTTCGTGCAACTGTCCAGAAGCTTATAAGCGCAATCAGAAGTACTCCACTTGCAAGTCCATCAAGTCCATCGGTGATATTTACTGCATTTGCAAATGCAGCAATCACAAAGGTTGAAAAAATAATATAAAAATATGAAAGATTAAAAACTCCAAAGAATGGCACATACACTATACTTATGTGAAGTCCAAAAAACATCGCTGAAGAAATGATGAGCGCCAAAATGATCTCAAGAAAAAGTTTCATTTTCAACCTCAATCCAAAAAACTGTTTTCCATCCCAAAGAAATATTTTCTTCAAATCATCAAAGACTCCGAGCAGTCCAAAACTGAGAAAGCCAAAGAGGATGATCACAATTTCAAGGAAAATAGAAGGATAGTTCGTGTGAGTATAGATATCAAAAAACTGAAATCCCCCAATGAAAAACAGTGTGAGAAGCGAAGTGATCGTCAATACCAATATGCCTCCCCCGACAGGAATTCCTGTCTTATGTCTGTTGTATGAATCAAATATCGGAGTTGGTTTATCAAACGCATCACGTGTACTTTGGTCAGCGCGCTGAAACTTTGTTTTGTATAAAAAGTTTATGAACGGGACGATCAATACAAAGTGAATGATCAAAGAAATAAGAGTTATGTAAAAATACAGTGCCATATGAAATCTTAATAGAATATGTCAAGGAGCTTTGGAATAAATATAATTCCTGCTACAATAATTGCTCCCAGAGAGTACAAGAGCATGGCTGATGCCGATACGTCTTTTGAGATTTTAATATTCTCATTGTAATTCGTGTCTACTGCGTCACCCATTTTTTCAATCGAGGTGTTTACAGTCTCAATAATAATTCCAAGAAGTGATGTCACAAGAATCACCATCCACTCGGTATATGAAATATTCAAAAACCATCCAACAACAACAGATAAGAGTATCAATGAGAAATGTATTTTGTAATTTGACTGTGTCCGAACAGCCCAGAGTAACCCATCTACAGCATGGCCTATTGCATCCGCGTGTTTTTTGATCATTTTTGAATGATTTTCACTAATAATGTCGCCAACTTTTCAGTGTCATGTCTCAGAATACTTCTCGTGAGAGCGTCTGATGATGTTTTTTCGATGTGCGATCGGTTGATCACATCATCTTTTAGTATAGTCCCTTTGAATCCATTTGTATGTAAATTATTTTCGACGGGAAGCTCGTCGTGCGATCGATACCAATCAAGAATAGAGCGGGGAATCGTCCCTTCATGAGCAATCACATAGTCAGGTTCACGTCCAATATATTTTTTCAGATCATGGATAAATTCAAGAGCTTTGTAATCGCTTGTCTGCCCTGCTTTGGTCATCAAGTTTAAGTTGTATATAATTTTGGCTTTTGAGTTTGAAATGTATTTCTTTATTGAATCGACCAATAGGACTGGGATAATACTCGTATATAAGTCTCCAGGACCGATAATGATAAAGTCAGACTCTTGAATTCTTTGAAGTGCTTTTTCATTGACCTTCACTTGTGGCTCAAGAAATGCATTGATTATTCGGGATCTTTCTGGATTATCTTCATCAATATTGCCTTCTCCTTTGATCACAGTTCCATTTTCATATTCTACGCATAAATGTGTTTTTTCGAATGTGACAGGGAGCACTGAACCTTTGGTCTTAAGTACATAGCTTGCGGTATCTATTACGGTATCGTAGTCATCACAGACTTTTTCCAATGCGGATAAGAAAATGTTCCCAAAGTTGTGCCCGGCAAGATCTCCTTTTTCAAATCGATATAAAAATAACTTTCGCCATAGTTCCGGAGCATCAGAAAGAGCGACTAAACATTGTCGAAGATCTCCGGGAGGAAGAACACCAAGCTGGTCACGAAGTCGACCGGTAGAACCACCTGAATCCATCATGGTCACAATTGCGGCAAGATCAAAATTATGTTTTTTTAATCCTGAGAGAACAACAAATGTACCTGTCCCACCACCGATTACTGTTATTTTTTTCATAAAATACGTAAGTACTACTATTGTACACCACTTGAGTTTAAGGATTGTACTGGAATGTGCGTAAAAAAGAAAGTACTTGTTGCGCTATTCCTGTATAATGAAAGATAGACCTATCGATATTGTTAGTTATATGTAACAATTATGAAGCCTCTTGTCGTGATTTTAGCCGGAGGGATTGGCAAATCGTTTGCACCACTTTCCATTAATAAAACCCTCATTCCCATTTCTGGAAAACCCATGCTCCAACATGTGATTGAAATGGCTGAGTTTTCAGGATTTCAGGAAGCACTGATCATTACGAACACTGAGAATGAAGCATGGCTTTCATCATATCAACCTTTTAACATCACGCTTCGTACCCGAAAAGTGAATCCAACAGGTATGGGTAGCGCCCTTCTGCAAGCTGAAGGTGATATTGGCAATCAGCCAATTGTTGTTATGAATGCGGCAGATATGATTGAACCTATTTTTTTCAAATCAATGATGAGACAAACCAGTGACTCATACTCGTATATAACCGGTTTAAAAGTTGATCAATATTTTCCCGGTGGATATATCAAAATGGAAGGAACAAGAGCAGTTGGTATTCTTGAAAAACCAGGCATTGGAAAGCAGCCAAGTGACTTGTTGAGTCTGGTATTTCACTACTTTTCCGAGCCTCAGGATTTTTTATCCATTCTTAAAAAAACTCCCACTTCTGATCAACAATACGAAATCGCCTTAAGTAATCTTATGCAGCAACGCCATGTGGATGTATTGAAATACCCGGGTCGTTGGCAAAAACTCAAATATGCTCATCATGTCTTGGACATGATGCAGATGCTTCTTGATACGAAAGACTCAAATCACCGCGCACGAACTGCATATATATCGCCACATGCCGTATTGGAGGGAAATGTCTTTGTTGATGAAGACGCACATATCGATGCCTATGCAGTGATCAAGGGCCCTGCATATATTGGAAAGGGTACAAAAATCGGCAATCACGTACTGGTTCGTCAATCTTCGATTGAGGCAGGATCTATTGTTGGATTTGGTTCTGAAGTTGCACGAAGCTACATCGGCCCAAACTGCATGCTCCATCACAATTTTGTGGGGGACTGCGTACTTGAGAGCAATGTAAATCCAAGTTGGGGTACAACATTTGCCAACTGGAGACTCGACAATAATGACATTCGGATAAAAATTGAAGACGAAGAAATTGATTCAGGACGGAAAAAGCTGGGTGCAATTGTCGCAGACGGAGCATTTCTTGGTGTGAACTGCTCGGTAATGCCAGGCGTGACTATTGGTGCCAATGCAAAGATTTATCCGGGAAAAATAGTAACCACTGAGGTAGGAGAAAATGAGATTTTGAAATGAAAGAACACGTCTTACAAAGCTCCCTTTTCTGATAAAATAAGTACAAATAGTTTACCTGCTCTGTGTAGTAATTTGGGTACGGATAAACTCTACGGTCTAACGCTTGAGGAATTAATTGATAACTTTTAACAATGAGCGAAAAAATTACAATTCTCGAAATAAAAGATTTAATGGATAAGTTGCTTGAGGCTACCCATCCTCTTGCAGAGACACATCCAGAAGTAGATAAAAAATATCATTTTGTGAGAGTCATTGAGGGTTTTTACAGAAGGAATCACTTCACCCTTTTAGCAATTCGCTATCTTGCTGACGCGCCAGCTTTAGCCGATAGCGCCGTGGTGTTAGCGCGAAAAATGACAGAAGATGTTATTTCGATTGAATATATGTTACTAGTACCTAATAACCTTAATTATTATGTAATTTAAACTTCTCTTTTGCCATTGCGCTGGTAAATTTCCAGTTTATCGTTGCTTTCTCTGTATT
>PFSC01000194.1 GCA_002788865.1 Candidatus Roizmanbacteria bacterium CG_4_9_14_0_2_um_filter_39_13 | reverse complement strand
AGTGATCCTTCAAATGGAGCAGTTGATCCCTCAGTAAGTCCAACACAAAGCCCCATCGATAATCCGACTATAACCATGACAAGTCCTGTTGTTATTAAACAAGAACCGGTACAAATTGCGGGAACCACCAGTCAATCATACAATGGAATTGGCAATCCACCATCAGGACAATCATACAATGGTATCGGGTCACCACCAAGGGTAAAACCACCCATGTCCGTCGCTCAATCAGTGAATAGCCCTCCACGACAATTCAATGGGAATAATCCCTCTCAAAAAAATCTATCGAATCAGCCGAATTCCAATAATTCATACAATAAAAATCAGTCACAAAATAGGCAGAATCAATCGGGCAGTTCTTATTATTCCAATCGAAATCCCCAACAGAATAATCAGCCAAAAGGAGTATCTCTACAGTCAAATATGACCGATACAAAAAGAGGTCAACTTGACGTTATGACTCATCTCACGCAACGCTCAAACAAAGTATTCATGTCGGCAAATGACAAAGCAAAAGAAAAGAAAAATGCCTTTGTTGATAGTGAGCATCTGCTTCATGGGTTGCTTTCAGATAGTCAGGTTTACAAACTTCTGATTGAACTGAAGGTGCAACCACAGATTGTCGAACAGGAACTTGCAAAAGTATACAAAAAGGAGAATAGTCCTAGGCCTCCTCAAATTGCACCTCGGATCAAGCAGATAATCGACAAATCGCTTGTTGTAGCTCGCAAACTTGGATACGAATTTATTTCTCCAGAACATATTCTTCTTGCATTGTACGAAGAAGGAGAGGGAGTAGGTGCGCGTATATTGGTCAAACTCGGATTAACCAAAGAAGATATAAACCAAAAAATTACCGGCAAAAAAGAAGGAGTCATGGAAGATGCTGAAAAAAAGGATAAACCAAAAGAACGATCTGCGCTTTCTAAATACACAATTGATCTCACTGCAAAAGCATCACGCGGAGAACTTGATCCTGTTGTTGAGCGGTCAGATGTGATTGAGCGTTTGGTACATATTCTTTCTCGTCGTATCAAAAATAACCCTGCACTTATTGGTGAACCAGGAGTCGGAAAAACCGCAATTGTAGAAGGACTCGCTCAACGAATTGTTGAACAGAGAGTTCCTGAAAGTTTATTAAACAAAAAAATATTACAACTTGACCTTTCATCTGTGGTTGCTGGAGCATCCCATAGAGGTGAGTTTGAAGAGCGGATGAAAGCTGTGGTTGATGAGCTCAAAGCAAGCAAGGGTGAAGTCATCATGTTTATCGATGAGATGCACACGATGATGGGTGCCGGAAGTGGAGAAGGCGCAATCGACGCATCAAACTTCATAAAGCCAGCTCTCGCACGCGGTGAAGTGCAGTTTATTGGCGCAACAACCATCACTGAATATCGAAAGTATATAGAAAAAGATGCCGCACTCGAGAGAAGATTCCAGACGATAGTCGTCCCGGAGCCCAATGAAGAGGCTTCGATTAAGATGCTCAAAGCCTCGCGCGATAAATATGAGTCATTTCACAAGGTTAAAATTCCTGATGATGTCATTGATGCATGTGTTCGTCTTTCGAAGAGATATATTGGAGATAGATTTTTGCCCGACAAAGCATTTGATCTCATGGATGAGGCTGCAGCAGCGGTTCGGCTTCCTTTGATCTCGCTTCCAGAAGAAATAAAATCACTCGAAGACAGGATTTCTCAGCAAAATCAAGAACTAGTTGAAGATGAGAAACGCGGTGAAAAAGTAAGAGCTCGTATCCTTCGCTCAAAGATAAGTGAAGTTCAAGCAAATCTTTCTGAAAAGAAAGATGAGTACAACATGAAAAAGGCACAGACTACGACACAAGTGACTCTCAATATTGTCAAAGACTTGATCGCCACACGAACAGGAATCCCAATCTCAAAAATAGGAACCTCAGAAGGTGATAAGCTCACGAGTCTTGAAGATATAATTCACAAACGGATGATCGGACAAGACCGAGCGGTAACATCTGTCGCACAAGCCATAAGGCGTGGACGGGCTGGACTCAAAAATGCAAAACGACCAATTGGAAGCTTTGTATTCTTGGGTCCGACAGGAGTAGGAAAGACCGAACTAGCAAAATCACTATCAGAAGTGTTGTTTGACGATGAAGAAGCAATAGTACGTTTCGACATGACCGAATATATGGAGCGTCATGAAGTCGCAAAACTTCTCGGACCACCACCAGGATATGTTGGATATGAAGAAGGCGGAAAGCTGACCGAGGCCGTCCGAAGAAAACCATATTCACTTGTCCTTTTTGATGAAATTGAAAAAGCACACCCTGATATTTTCAATATTCTTCTGCAGGTGCTTGATGACGGTCGATTGACCGACAACAAAGGACGAACAATTTCATTCAAAAATACCGTCGTGATTTGCACATCAAATATTGGTACTGCTTTAATCCAGCAGGATCTATTAACAACCGGCAAGTCTGAGGTATCGGAGCCGAAAGTCATCTCGACATATGCCTTTTCTCCACGAGGACGCGAACTCATGACCATCGGAAATAGATATTTTGAACGAGGAGGAGCGACGCCGCAGTTGCTCAGCGACTCTCAGCCAAAGGCTGATGAGCCTCTGGCTCAAGCCACTCAGCCACTCAGCACGACAGCAGTTCAGCAATCGGTCGACGTCCAACCGAAAAAATCAAACACAAATGCTTCTTGGGAAGATCATGTACTCACAGATTATTTTGCAGGACAAAAAATCGAAGGAATTGCAATTAAAGGACAATCAACAGACACAAGCGATGAACAAAAAAATCCAGATGGACTTGAAGAGAAAGAACTCACTGAGCTAGATAAGAATCCTCAGGAGAAGAAACCAGAGACTGGAGAAGTAGCGCAAACCATGAGTTTTCCAACATTTGGATATGATACGCATGCGATCTCGGCAAAAGGTACAGAAGTCATCACAAAAGGTTCAACAATGTATATCCGAGCATCCACAACTGCAAAGGAATGGAAACTGACAAATCTTATCGAGTATTTCAAAGACAATATTGTTATAAATGCTATTCCAGATGCACCTGACGAACAACTTCCTACAATCAGATTCAAAACTCATGCGTATAGTCCCGAAGAGATGGAGATTGTGACCTTCAAAGATCGTTTCTGGAGAAGAAAAGGAGGAACGACAGACTGGCAAACTGGAATGCTCAAAGATTATTTCACAGACTTTACGGTAAAGCAGTCAGAAGGAAAAGAAATTTCATTTCCCGTCACCCATTGGGATATCCACACCTTTACTCCTGCAGGAAAAGAACTGATTCTTGTTGGAGATGCGGTATGGTCACGAGAAAATGAATCCACGCAGTGGTCAAAACAGTCGATCAAACAATACTTTGGTGAAAATTTCCCACTCGATAAAAAAACCGAAGAAATAGATAAAGTTGAAGAGCAAGCGGATAAAAAACAATATGATGTGATCAAAGAAAAAGTAATGAATGAGTTGTTGAAGTTTTTCCGACCAGAACTTGTGAATCGGTTTGACGAAGTCATTGTATTTGAGCCATTGAGATATAAGAGTATGATGGCTATTGCAAAACTTCAATTGAAGTCTCTCAGCAAACTTCTTGAAGAGCAGGAGATGGGATTTACTGCAACCGATGAAGCGATCAAAGAAATTGTGCAAGAAGGGTTTGATCCAGTATACGGAGCTCGACCTTTGAGACGTGCGATTCAAAAGCTTGTCGAAAATCCAATTTCTGAAATGATCATTGCTCAGAAAGTGAAAGCAGGAGATACAATAATCGTAGATTATGATGGAATTGAGTTTATTTTCAATGTTGAACAAATAGAAAAGAAAACACCTGATGAGTCAAAAAAGTCTGGAGAAAAACATACATTCTTATGTAATTCATGTAAAGCAGTATTTGAATCTGAATTGGTACCAAACTCCACACAAGTATGTGCGAAATGTGCATCAAAAGATGTTGGTGAAAAGCAAAAAACATCACCCTCATCCAATGCGTCCATAAGTGAGCAAACAAAAACTGTTGCTGCAAATGGAGTAAGTAACGAATCGACAAACGGGGCGGGTTCATACCAAAATAGAAGTGTGACGGACGGATCTCAAAATTCATCAAGTCAAATGAACTTTGCTCCACAACAAACTTCGGCATAACGTAAGTTATACTAATGAGTATGGATATAGACTACACACCTTTGGATATTGCCACTTTCACAAAACAATCGACACATAAGTCAAAAAGTTCCATATTGTTTGTGGTCATTGGAGTACTCACAATCATTGTGATCGGGCTTCTTGTTTTCATACTTATGAAACGATCTGGCGTATGAACGGCTCAACTTCTTTTTTTACTTCCATCATATTACTTATCATTTTGTTTTTTATTTCACGACTTTCTCTTCAACGGCTATTTCACCTCCTTCATAGATACATAAACAACAATATGATATATATTGGAATTTCAATACTTCTTTTTCCAGGGACAATCATTCATGAGTTGAGTCATGCGATTATGGCGATGATTCTCCAACTCAAGATACATGATATCCACATTTTTCCTGAATGGAAAAATGGACAAATCAAACTTGGCTCCGTTTCCTATGTCAAGAAAGATGTGTTTCGGAGTATTTTGGTTGGTGTTGCGCCACTTTTTGTAGGGATCTTGGCTTTGTGGTGGTTATACAGTCTTGGATTGTACAACCAAGCGTCTCCATTGCAGTTTATTTTCATAAACTATATTGTGTTTGTGATTTCGACGACTATGTTTTCTTCAAAGCAAGATATGGTTGACATCATCTACGCAATCCCGGTAATCATACTTATTGGAGGGATTATATTCGTTTTTCAGATCGATTCGAGTCAAATTTTGAGTTTGATTGATGTTGAACCAATAATGCAGTTCATGTATGCTATACGTGCATATCTGATGATTGCAATTGGTATTCACACAGCAATTATCTTGTTTGCAACTACGATTTTGGCGTTGCATAAAAAACCATGAATAAAATACTGGCACAGAGTCTCAATTTTCAAGTTGGTCCCCCACCAGCTAGTGGTACTCCTGCACAAACCGTTGCGATAGAGGGTCCTTTAAAAGGCATAAATAGTCTTGCAGATATTGTCACGATCATTATGTCGTTTTTGTATCCGTTTGCAGGCGTGATACTTCTTTTTGTATTTATATGGGGAGGGTATGATCTATTGACGTCTCATGGAGAACCAGAAAAGCTCAACAGTGGAAGAGCAAAAATCACATCTGGAATCATTGGATTTGTCCTACTTGCAATATCATATGTTCTTGCTCGAGTTCTTGGATTTATCTTTGGCGTAGGGGATGGGATACTGTAAAAAGTTCAAAGTTCAAAGGAGAAGGGTTTTATCGTTTGAATTCTTTGATTGCTCTTTCGTAATCTTTTGGATCGCCGACATCAAACCATTTTCCTTCAAAAACAAATCCACTCACATTCTGATCTTCGATAAGATTTCGAATCACATCTTCCAGTGCAAAGCGTTTTTTATCTTTTGGAAAATACTTGAAGATAGCAGGTTCAAATGCGTATATACCCGAATGAACGAGTAGGCTTTTCATTCCTGATTTTTCGGTATTTGGATAAAATTTCTTGAGTCGTGTACCTTGCAGAATTATCTGACCAAATTCAGTCGGCTTATCAGATGTCGCAAGAGCGACCGTTGCAACCGATCCTTGATTTTTGTGAAACTGGACAAACTCTCGAAATGACATGTTGGTCAAAATATCTCCATGAATGACAAAAAATGTATCATTTTGAAGTTTTGATTTGATCTTTAACAGAGCTCCCCCAGTCAGTAAATTCTCTTGCTCTTCTGAATATTGGATATTTACTCCAAACTTTTCACCATTCCCAAAGTATTCTTTGATCTTATGACCAAGATATGAGATTGCGATAATGATATCGGTCACGTCATTTTTTTTCAGTTCATAGATGAGATGCTCGAGAATGGGTGTTCCTTTGACAGGAAGCATAGGCTTTGGAATTTCATAGGTATACGGTCGAAGATTGGTGCCTCGTCCGCCTGCAAGAATTACTGCTGTGTGTACCTTTGACTGCGTATGTTGTGAGAGAATATACTCAATAGCATGAGAGCGATTTCGGATTCTTTTTTTGTCTATAATCTGATCAACTTGTTTTAATAAGTTCGTTTCGAGGGTTATTGTGATACGAGAGCGACGCATGTGTACATCCATTTTAGTTAAAAAGTTGATTTTTGTCAAAGCAAAATCTATAATACTAATTACACATCCTATGAATACTAATTATTCAGGTATAAAACCATAAAATTTTTGCATTTTATTCCGCTTAATAAGCGGATTTTTTTTAGCACCACATGATATTTGACAATCAAGAGCCACCAATAATTCTTTCAATCGGAGGATCTCTTCTTGCGACCCCAGATGGGATCAATACGGCATTTCTCAAACGACTCAATACATTTGTTAGAAAATATATCAAACGCGGTAAGCGTTTTTTTTTGGTCGCAGGGGGTGGAGTGACAGCTCGGGCGTATAGAGATGCAGGAAAATATGTCGTTGGAGGAATGACTTCAGACGATCTTGACTGGATCGGTATTCATGCTACACGCCTCAATGCACATCTTCTTCGAACGATTTTTGAAGATATCGCGCATCCTCGTATTATAGAAAATTATGACAAAAAACTCCGAGACTGGAAAGAGCCATTGGTCATCGGGGCAGGGTGGAAGCCAGGGTGGTCGACTGATTATGATGCGGTGATTCTTGCGAGAGACTACGGTGCCAATTTGATCATAAATATGTCAAATATTGATTGGGTATATAACGAAGATCCTCGAACACACAAAGATGCGTATCCTATCTCAAAATTGACTTGGGGTGAGTTTGAAAAAATCGTAGGTACCGAATGGTCACCGGGGATCAATGCCCCCTTTGATCCGATAGCTGCTCAACTTGCTCGAAAACTTCGATTGACCGTTATTGTGGCAAACGGTGAAAATATTGAGAACTTAGAAAAAATCATTGAAGGAGATGCGTTTGATGGAACGGTCGTTCAGCCTTATCGTATTGATGCAAGTTTTTATGACCGTGAATATTATGTGGGAGACAAAGGAAGGTATCGCTTTGGGAGGAGGACATCACTACTAGGAATGCTATTTTCAAATCTTGCGATCTATTATCGTGCAATGCTTATAAATATATTTTTGAAACCCAAAAACTGTCTTGATATAGGTTGCGGCACCGGAAAGCTCGTCGCTATGCTTCGAAAACTTGGAATCGATGCATACGGCGTTGAAATATCAGATCATGCGCTTGAGCTTGCAGACAAACAAGTGCGCCCATTTTTGAAGAAGGGCGATGTCATAAATTTGCCATACAGTGAGAATGAATTTGATTTAGTGTTGACGTTTGATGTTCTTGAACACCTTGAACGAGGGAAAATAAAAAAAGCCATCAATGAATCCATTCGAGTTTCAAGAAAATTTATTATGCATAAAATTTATACCAAAGAAAATATTTGGATACGATGGTTTCATAGCAAGGACTTTTCTCATCTTTCCATTTTTGGAGGAAGATTTTGGAGAAGAAAATTTCTTGAGCATCCAGATGCTGCCTTACAACGAAACTCGATTTTTCATCTCCCTTTGTTTATGGAGTCAATCTTCTTGTTGAAAAAAAAATAATCCTTTGGACTGCACAATAGGATCATTGTAAGAATATTACTGTATGCTACTTTCAAGAATCCAAGTCACACATTTTCGCAACTTTTCTTCATCTCTATTTGAATTGAGTCCGAATCTCACTCTCATCATTGGAGAGAATGCGCATGGGAAAACAAACATACTAGAAGCAATCTATACAGCGATATACGGTACGGGGTTTCGTGAATCACGAGAATTTGAACTCATTCATTGGGATTTTGATGACAGTATTATCGATTCTCAATTTTTGGATGGAGATTTAAAGCAACGGTTTCAGGTACGCTTATTAAAGGTTGGAGACACTCGAGTCCAGAAGAAGTTTTTTGTAAATAAAACTACAAAATCATCTTTTCAATATCGGAAAAATCAGATGCAGGCAGTACTTTTTGCACCTGAGCAGATCAGAATCGTCACAGGTTCTCCGAGTCGTAAGCGTCGATATTTTGATATGGTGATCTCCGCAGTCGATGTGGTGTATCGAAAATCTTTGAGAAGTTATGAGAATGCCCTCAGAAGAAGGAATAAGGTGCTTGAGATATATCAGACGGAATCCGACGCAACTCGAGAGCTTTCGTTTTGGAACGCTCTTGTAGTGGAGCATGGTTCAGAGCTTATAAAAAAAAGAACATCGTATACTCAATTTTTGAATGATCATCCAAATGTTGATGGCAAGAAGTTTCGTATAGAGTATATTCCAAATGAAATAACAGATGCGCGAATTGATGATTTCCGCTCAAAAGAGTTGAGGTATCGTAGGACGTTTATAGGTCCGCAGAAGGATGATTTTGAGATATATCTGCACGGTGAAAAAGATAAAAATATCAGTTTGTATGGATCACGAAGTGAGCAGCGAATGGTGGTTTTTTGGCTCAAGTTGAACGAACTTCAACTGTTTGAACAAAGCACTAAGGTAAAACCTATTCTTCTTCTTGATGATATTTTTTCAGAACTTGACGATCGCAATCGGGAACTTGTCATGCACATGATCAAAGAACATCAGACGATCGCAACAACAACAGAAAGTGAGATCAAGGATTTGGCACAAATGCCAGAAGTGGTGATTGAGTTGTGATTATTTTAAAAGTGGATTTTCCTCCAACAAGCGCTCTATGATAGGAAATATTTCTGGCACAAGTGCGAGTACATTTTGGTGATTTTTTGTATCTTTTGCTTTTTCCAACTGAATCATGAGATTAAATAATGGACTTTCTGGAGATATCCATGGAAGAAGATTTGTTTCAAAAAAAGCGATGCGTTGATCAAATGTCCTTGGTCCTTTCGTGTACACGCCAACACGACTACACCTCTGGAGGACTGTGAGATAGTGTTGTCTTGCAGGGTCGATTCCGTCATATTGGATCCCTTCATCTATACCGCAACCAGAGTCTACCCAAACATCATCTATCGTGAGTACAGTCTTAATATCTGATCCGTTACCTAGTATCTTGACACCTTAATACTAATGTAATTATACTGAATGTATGACTACATATATTCAGGTCATCGCCCTTAGCTCTCAACAGAGAAAGCAACTT
>PFSC01000004.1 GCA_002788865.1 Candidatus Roizmanbacteria bacterium CG_4_9_14_0_2_um_filter_39_13 | reverse complement strand
CGATCGGGGGCGGGAATGACAACGTGTGTCAAGAAGAGTGAACTCTTACTACAAGTAAATTCAGTTGCTTTATTATCCAAAATCAGTCACTATAGACAGATTACACTTATGAAACTACGTTCAAAAAAAATAACAGATATTCTCTTATATATATCTTTAGGGATATTCCTTTTTGGATCAGGATACAAACTTGCCGAGTGGCGTATCACCAACAATTCTCGAGATCAGCTGACGTATACCGTATTCAATGCAAAGAACAACCTTCCAAAAGGCACAAAGCCCGAAAATATTGATTTTTCTCTTTATTGGGATACATGGGAGAAAGTTGAATCAAAATTTGTCGACAAAGGAAAAATAGACCCTGAAAAAATGTTTTATGGGTCGATCAAAGGACTTGTTGCATCAGTCGATGATCCGTATACCTTTTTCCTCACTCCAGAAGAAAATAAGCAGTCAAAAGCTGATCTTGGAGGAAAATTTCAGGGAATTGGAGCTCAGCTTGGTCTCAAAGAAAATCTTATTGTCATCATAGCGCCACTCAAAGACTCTCCCGCAGAAAAAGCTGGTGTTCTATCTGGTGATATCATCACAAAAGTCGACGGAGAATCGACCGAAAAATGGACACTATATCAAGCAGTGTCCAAAATTCGTGGGCCGGAAAATACTGAAGTGATATTGACTATTGTGCGTGCGTCGGGCGAAAAAGACATCACGATTGTGCGTCAAGAAATCAAGGTCCCATCGATAGAGCTCACCTATGAAAAATCTGGCGGAAAATCTGTCGCACATATCAAGATCAATCAGTTTGGAGATACCACAAACACCGAATGGGAAAAAGCGGCAGCTGAAATTGCTCAAAAATGGGGATCTAAAGAAATCACAGGAATGGTTCTTGACGTTCGAGGAAATCCAGGAGGATATTTAGACAGTGCAGTATTTATCGCATCTGAGTTCATCCCGCAAGGAGAAGTCGTAGTGAAACAAGAATCTACAAACTCAACTGACCGCATATATACCGTAAAACGGACAGGAATTTTACTCGATATCCCAATGATTGTTCTCATCAATCAAGGATCTGCTTCTGCATCTGAAATACTTGCTGGAGCGCTCCGAGATCACAAACGAGCAAAACTCGTTGGTCAGAAAAGCTTTGGAAAAGGCTCTGTTCAAGAAGCGCTCGACCTTCAGCAGGGCGCAGGTCTTCATGTCACAGTAGCAAAGTGGCTTCTTCCAGATGGCGAATGGATCCATGGGAAGGGGATTGAGCCAGAATTTTCGATAGAAAATGAGGTAGATGAAGAAAATACCCTTTCCAACGCGCAAGATGCTCAGCTCCAAAAGGCACTTGAGCTCGTTGTGAACAAGAAGTAAAATACTCAAATTATTGTATATGAAACTTTTGAAATTCATAAACATCAAAGCTATTCTGTTATTAGCTTCTGTGTGTATACTCCTCCTTTCTTTTTTGAAAGACACAGAGTACGTCAAATCCTCTCCTCTTGCAAAATTATTTGTGACTCGTTCAAATTCTCAAGAAACTCCCGAAATAACTGAAACTCAAAAAATTGTGTCTGAGGAATCAATCGTGATTGATATTGTCGAACGTTCGCTCCCTTCGGTAGTCACTATTGGTATTTCCAAAAAAACTCAAACACAAGGATCAATTGAGATTGATCCGAACAATCCTTTTTCACCATTTCGAAGAGTAGAAGGAGAAGAAAAGACGATCGAGCAAAATATTGGAAGTGGATTTATCATCTCAAAAGATGGAATAATCATCACAAACAAACACGTCGTCTTCGACACAAAAGCCTCATATACCGTACTTACCGATGGCAAAGAAGAGTATGACGTGACAAAAATTTACCGCGATCCACTCAATGACCTGGCAATACTGAAAATTGAAGCTACCGATCTTGTTCCACTTGCTCTGGGAGACTCATCCAAACTCAAACTTGGACAGCTTGCTATCGCAATCGGCACACCTCTTGGGGAATTCCAAAATACTATCACTACGGGTATAGTATCTGGCCTCGGGCGGGGAATTACCGCAGGATCTCCGTTTCAGGGTTTTGTTGAAGAACTGAGCAATGTGATCCAAACAGATGCAGCAATAAGTCCGGGAAACTCTGGCGGACCTCTTTTGAACTCATCTGGACAGGTCGTCGGTGTCAACACGGCAATAGCAGGGGATGGACAAAATATTGGCTTTGCGATACCTGTCAATGTCGTGAAAGAGCTCATCTCTACGTTTGAATCACAAGGAGGGACCTTCGAAAGGCCGTATATTGGGGTACGATACAACATGGTAGACAAACGTACAGCTATGCTCAATGAGGTTGTGGAAGGTGCATTCATCGAGACCGTAATCAAGGATTCGCCTGCCGATCTTGCAGGAGTGAAGGAGGAGGATATCATCACACGGGTCGATGGTAAGAAACTCGACGGAGAAAATGAACAGAGTCTTGCAAAGATCATTTTGAACAAAAAAGTCGGCGATACCATGGATCTTGACGTCTGGCGGGACGGAAAAGTACTTCAAATTACTATCACTCTTGGGGCATTTAGTGAGTAAAAAATAAGAGTTCACCGTCTTTGACAATACCGTATCAAAATACATCATTATTATACAAATAGTTACTCAATCTTGGCTTCCATTATGCCTTTGCCTACTGCAACCACATCCTCATGTGGTGTCATTTTCATGAGGAGTAAATTATTACATTTTATGATATTATAAGTAATACTTACTTAAATATTTTTAAATTTTCATATGCCAGGTGACGAACTAATTACTCAACCTATAGAGGTAGCGCATTCTGATATACCACTGTCGATATTTCAACAGCACAGTCAAAATGTCGCGCACATACTCACAGGTGAAGACGGCGGAACCAACTCAGATATTTTTGATGATGCAGAAGTTATAAATGAACGTAAGATGGTGAGAGGATTGGTGAAATCCGTATTTGATAGCTGTGAAGAAGATCCGAATAGACTAATACAATATGAAGATTTCCATGCCGAATTTCAAGGCCAGATTGATACCGCAAAATCGTCATTCAAAACGACTACAGAAGGATCTGATGAAAAAATACGACAAGACCTACTTGAACGTGAGAAAAAAGAATTAGAAAGAGAAATTCAACAGAAAGAAAGAGATCGCAATCAAGCACGAATACAACAAGAGCAACAAGTTACAAAAGATACTAAAAAATTAGAAACAGAAACAGCCTATAGTCCCGAACAATCTGCAAAAGCTGCTGAAACTAATCAAAGGATTGACTTATTTGAGAAATGGATGAGACCAGTATTTGACGATATGACAATCACTAAGTATGACGTTCAAGCTCAGGCGAGTAAAAAGGTCATTCAAGCTCAATTTGCTACTGCTTTGGATAGGGCTCGGGAGGGTTCGTATACAGATGAAATTACAACATTGACAGGTACAAGTCTTAGAAAACTTATCGACAGAATCAGACAATCTCAATATAATAAGCCTGTCGACTATAAAATAGTGGATGATACGGCATTAGGTACATTCCTCAGCCAGTGGGATAAAAGACAAGTGGAATTTGAAGCATCGATCACCGAAAAGCAAAGGGATCAAATACGCCAAGCTATGGAAACTGCACGAATAAAAGCAGTAGAAGAAGCTAACTTATTTAAAACACTAATGGCTGAAAGCGCAGAACGAGCAAGCGGTGATATAGCTGCACTAAATGATCTTGCTGATAAGATGACAGAACAACTTCAAGAACTAAATAAAGACAAAATTACAACAGAAAGTGTTCAACAAGAATTTGATAAACGTTTTTATGATGCCATACCAAAAGAAGTTCAACGCTGGATAAAAGAACCGCACCTTATAAATCCTTGGATGATGATCTTTCCTAATCTAAAAAAACGACCACTTGTATATACGTACAGAGGTTTTGGAGGACACGTTGATACAGGAGAGGATACGGGCGACCTATATTTACATTTTATTGATTCTCCTGACCATCGATTTACCCAGCCTCCTTCATGGATAGAACCATGGAAAGAAGAACCATCAAATAAAGGAGACAATACCGTATTTAACATTGTTGAAGAGACTCCTGAAGGTCAAGAGAGATATAGTATTACTACAGGTGTTAATCAAAAAGTTGATGGCGAAAAACAAATGGGAATATTGATTACTTGTTTAAGTGATGGCAATGAAAATTCTACTGAAACATTTATACCCTATGGTAAACCCAAACCTTTAATATCAATTTTACGCAAGCCAATAATTTATCTTTATCCCACAAAACCAACAGATGTATCAATGTCGCTTCAATTAGAAGGAAAAATCACTCATCACTACCCCCAAATGCTAAATAATGTTTGGAACGTTACAGCTACTCCTCAAGGAAGTATTCAATATATGGGAAAGACGTATCGGTATTTATTTTGGGAAGGAGACTATGGAAAAAATGCGTGGAATCTTGATAAGGGTTTTTGTGTCCAGTCAAGTAAACTTGAATTATTTTTTGAAGAACAACTATCCAAGCTCGGAGTAAACTCGGAAGAAATTCAAGACTTTATTACCTACTGGGTTCCTCTTTTAGATGAAAAAAATAGTCCATGGATGCAAATCTCTTTTCAGCAAAAAGAGTACGAATCCATAGCTCAATTGATAGTCAAGCCTTTACCAGACACTCTTATTCGAATTTTTGCGGTATTTAAACCACTTAATAATCCAATAGATATAGAGAAGCAAATCTTTCAACCTATAAAAAGGCAAGGATTCGTAGTTGTGGAATGGGGTGGCACAGTAATATAAATTCTTAAAAATTCAAATCTCTCACTATCTGGGGGAGATTCGGGGCTAAAAAAAATTGACAAAGTTGCAACTTTGTAATATTCTTGGTTTATGTCATTTGCACAACCTATATCAGTAAAAGATTTTCGCGACAATCTCTCAACTATCATTGAGGAAGTCGCTGTTGGGAAAAAATCTTATACAGTGACTAAATTTGGCAAAGAAAAAGTTGCAGTTATACCTATCGATAAGGCACTAAATACTAAACCAAAAAAGAATATTGACTGGGATAATGAACCTTTTGTCGGTATGTGGAAAGACAGAAAGGATATGAAAGATAGTGTTGCGTGGGTACGCAACCTTAGAAAAAAAAATAACCGTTATTCTCTATGAGTTATATAGTAGATACCGACGTTCTAATTAATGTAAGTCATAATGTCGAAGCTGATATTTCTTTTGTGCGTCAAAGCAGAACTTCTTATATTTCAGTAATAACTGCTACCGAATTATTACACGGAGTAAGAAATAATAATGAACTAGAGATTACTAATAAACTCATTGACCATTACAACATCTTACACATTAACGAACAAATATCTGAACAAGCGTACCAATTAGTTAAAAGTTATTTTCTTTCTCACTCACTTCTCATAAACGATGCGCTCATTGCTGCCACCGCTATACACTATGGTTATACTTTGGTCACGCACAACATAAAACATTTTAAAGTAGTAGCGAAGTTAAAACTTCACCAGCCTGTATAATACCTCTATGACAGGTCAAAATAACCTACAGACATTACGCGGATTTAGAGATTTTTTACCCACGGAGGCGAAGCAGAGACAGTGGCTTACCGATGTAATACGTGGCGTATTCGAGATGTGGGGATATGAGCCCATAGAAACACCTACTATGGAATATGCATCGCTTTTTGAAGGACAGATAGGCGAAGATGAAAAGCTCTTTTTTAAATTCACCGATCAAGGTGATCGCGAAGTAGCACTAAGGTACGATCAGACTGTTCCAACAAGCCGTATTCTTGCTCAATATAGACAAGAGTTAAAACTTCCATTTAAACGCTATCAAATTCAACCGGTATTTCGTGCAGAAAAACCACAAAAAGGTCGCTATAGAGAATTTATTCAGGCAGATGCCGATATATTTGGTGTCGAATCTCCGGTTGCGGATGCTGAAATAATGGCACTCAGTCTAGATATTTACAAACAACTTGGCTTCAAAAAACCAAAACTTCTCATAAATGATAGATCGCTTTTCAAAGGAATACCCTATGACGCAATTGTTGCTATAGATAAGATAAAAAAGATTGGAGAAGATGGCGTGATAAAAGATATGGAATCAAAGGGAATTTCCCTAAATGATGCAAAAGCATTCCTGAAACAAGTCAAAGAACTAAAACCAAATGAAACGATTAAAGTTGTCCTTGATTATCTGAAAAATACTGGATTTGAAGAAGATTGGTATGCATTTGAACCCAGTATTGCACGCTCATTTGCGTATTCCTCTGGTCCTATTTGGGAAGTAGTTATACCAGAAAGTTCTGGAGGATCGGTACTTGGCGGAGAACGATATGACAACCTCATTGAGTCAATATCTGGAGTCAATATTCCTGCCACCGGATTTGGCTTAGGCTTAGATCGCACCTTGGAAGCCGCACTCGAACTTGGATTAGTTCCAAAAACCGAAGCAGTTGCACAGGTGCTTGTTACTATATTTGATGAAAATTTACTGGGTGAATCGATCCAAATCGCAACAAAATTACGAGACGAAGGTATTACAACCGATATATATCCAAACAGTTCAGACAAACTCGGAAAACAGATGAAATATGCCAATGATAAACAAATTCCATTTGTACTCATCCTTGGACCCGATGAAGTGAAAAAAGGCATCGTATCACTAAAAAATATGCAAACAGGAGAATCTAAAACAGGAAAGCTTACAGATCTATTGATCTAACTTAACACTTGTCATCCTCGCGAACGCGGGGATCCAGTCCTAGATTCCCGATCAGGTCGGGAATGACAGAATAAACGGAATCTTTTGCACACACTACTAAACCTATGAACATAAACTCAAACATCGTAGTCATTGAAGCCGCGCAGGGTGCTGGCGGTGACGAATCTAAACTCTGGGGCAGCGACCTTTTGGTTTCTTATTCAAAATTTGCAACCAAACAAGGATTTAAGGTGCAACAACTTGAAGAGAATGTGATAAAAATTACGGGACCCGATGCATTTAACTATTTCAAACATGAAACCGGAGTGCACCGTGTACAACGAGTGCCTAGCACAGAAAAAAGGGGAAGGGTGCACACGTCTACCGCCGTCGTCATCGTCACTCCGCAAATCAATTCAAACGATATTCATATAAGTGATAGTGACCTTGACTGGCAATTTTTCAGATCAGGTGGTGCAGGAGGACAAAATGTAAATAAAGTCTCATCAGCCGTACGGCTTATTCACAGACCCACAGGTATAATAGTCACTACAAGTAGAGAGCGTACCCAGCAAGCCAATCGTCAGATAGCCAAAGAGTTACTTGCCGGAAAGCTGTATCAATTGGAGGAAGAAAAACGCCAAGGAGTACAGCATTCCTTTATAAAGGATATCGGCGCAGGAGATCGTTCAGACAAGATGCGAACCTATAATTTCCCACAAAACAGGCTCACCGATCATCGCATAAACAAAAGCTTTCATAACCTTGACGACATTATCGGACAGGGGAAGTGGGAGAAGGTGTTTGGTCACTTCTCTGAAGCACAATTTGATAATCCTAAAAATTCTGACTGCTAGCGCGATATAAACTAATGAATGATATTTGCATCTTTAAGTGTTATAATTCCTCTTATGATTGAGATTGAAATGCCACAAACATGTGGGAATTGTGAGTTTGCACGGCCTGCAACTCCTGATGATAAAAAAGCTCATGATGGTTGCTTGTAGGTATAGAATCAAGATATACAGCTGGGCCAGACAAACTTGGTTTAGCAGCAGTGGCAAGTCTGCTACTAAGTTTGGGTGGCACGTCAATTGAGGGTCAAAACTGGTCTGTTCTTATGGAGAACCTGCCATAGGGGAGGCTGATTCTCAATACCAAGAAGATGATCTGGAGGCATTTTCATATTCTGTTCTTGCTAGAAGTACAAAACCACAACAAACTTCCAAAAGTGAAAATGCGCCACGTAGAAGTGAGGGTTTAAAACCGCCATGGTCGTCTTGTTGGGTACGTGTAGAAAATAACCGTTGGGCTTTTGAACCAAAAGAGCAATGGGGATACTGATCAAGACGTGTTATCAATTCCCGAGAATGGCAAGACGGTTGATAAGGATGAAAAAGAGAGAATGACAAGAGGCATACATATATTTGCCAATTCTTTTGGAATTTAGATTTATTACCCTTGAGGAATATATGGTCTATTGGGATCTTCTGCGAATTGAGCTACTTGACCTGATAAATTGAGTTCCAATGGTATCAATTATTCGGTTTTTTTCAGTTCGACCATTAATTTCGTATTTCGGGTTATTATATGTAACATCCCCGCTCAGAAGAGCGCCCCCTTCCTGAAGGGGGACCTTAGATTTTGTAAGAGTTCACGCTCTTTGACACACATGTCATTGCGAGCGGAATGAAATGGAGCGCGGCAATCCAAATAGAATTGAGACTGCTTCGTCGCTCACACTCCTCGGGAATGACAGTCTGTGTCAAGACTTGTGAACTCTTACACATGGGATTTCTAATTGACAAACAAGCATTAAGATATAAAATGAAATCATGATCACAGACAATGACATTGCCAAACTAAAAAAAGTTTTTGTTACAAAAGATGAGATGGAAATGGCTTTTGAGAAAAACACCGCAATAATTGTCAAAGAGATTCTGACAGTCGTAGAGGTGATCGGTGAAATGAGCAATAAACTCGATAAAAAAATCACCGACCACGATGATATTTTGGAACACCATCAAAGACAAATAGATGGATTAAACGCTAAGGTTTTCCCTACTGCATAATGGAATTTTTATAGCTTAAAAAATTTTCAATTTTATATTTAGATTATTGATGATATAATACATTTCTTATGCAAGCCAAAATACATCCACAGTTCTATGAAGACGCTTTTGTCTCATGTGCATGTGGAAATACATTCACTACAGGTTCAACCAAAAAGAACATCATAGTAGAGGTATGTGCTAAATGTCATCCATTCTATACAGGCGAACAGAAATTTTTGGATACAAAGGGAACAGTCGAAAAATTCCTCCAAAAAGAAAAGCAAGCAAAGGCATACAAAAAAGTCATCGCAAATAAAAAAGACAAAAAATCAGGATCACAGAATAAAAAGACAAAATCTCTCCGAGAGCTTCTTGGAGAGTAAGAGTTCACGGTCTTTGACAAAACTGTATCATAATATATCAATTATTATTTTGTGTCATCCCCG
>PFSC01000192.1 GCA_002788865.1 Candidatus Roizmanbacteria bacterium CG_4_9_14_0_2_um_filter_39_13 | reverse complement strand
AAATAATAATTGATGTATTGTGATATAGTTTTGTCAAAGACCCTGAACTCTTACCAGTTGCCAGCCCTTACCCACCACCAAATCACTTCCCCAAAATTCTTTCCTGCTGAATCCTCTCTGCTAAAAATACCTTCATCAACGATTGGTAGGGCACATCTCTGCTATTTGCCAATATCTTAATATCTTCAAGAAGATGTTTTGAAAAGCGCACTGAGACAGTCTCTGTAGATGGCTTAAGTTTAGAAAAATCCATTTTGACTTCTTCAAATGAATCAAGAAAATCTAAGAAACTATGAGTAGCCCAGAAATCTCTCTCTTCGTCTTCATTTATGAAACTACCCACGAGCTTACGCTCGGGGTTTCTTATCAATCAAACAGCGTAGCTGTTTGCCCCGCAACTATCGAAGCGGGGAGCACCTCCATCCCACGAGCTTACGCATCGGGGATTTAATAGCGCTGTTAAAATTGGAGACATATATATTGACCAAATACAAGGATATTCAAAAAAAGATGTTCCATTTTTTCAGCATCTTCGCTGGCAATACGTTTTGACAAAATATATAATCGCTTTTGCCGCAAGAACAAATAATCAACAGATACTCTTTTGTCCTCAAGAGAAGGTGTCTGGACCAAAACCACACAATGATATGAGCATGATATATTCAGTAATGCCAAAAAAATTGGGTTTCAAACGAATGGATCCGATTGATAGTAGACCTATGCCTTGGGTTTTGAACTTTGATAGTTTGGTTGCTGAATAATCACCCCCTTACACCAATCTTCGTATGGATTCTCTGAAAATGAGGATGGCGCTCACTAATATATACACCAACAAATATAAGTACGCTTCCTATAATAAAATAGACATCAGGAAATTCTGAAAGTAAGGGGATTGCGACAAGTACTGCGATGACTGGCTTCATATATTCAAATACTCCGATTTGCTGAGCAGAAATTCTCTTCAATGCATAATTAAGTAGGAAATATGCGAGAGCTGAAGAAAAGAAAATACCATAAATAATTCCGACCCATCCTGCATTATTGAGTGATGCAAACGACCAATCTTTGAGTTCTCGCACCATCATCGGTATGAATGCTACCGATCCGACAAAAAACTGGAGAGACATGATCACTGTAGAATCTACTGTCTTGATAATTTTCTTGTTGATGACTGCATAAAACACTCCACCAACCATAGCAATCATAAATAAGAAATTTCCAATTAATACTGATCTTACTGATCCACTTCCAGTACTAAATCCATCACGAAATAGCGGAGCAAGAAATATTACAAGAACTCCGACAAAGGCAAATATCATACCTCGAAAAACCTGAGCATGCGGTTTTTCATGAAGCACAAAAATAGAAAGTGCATACAAAACAAGAGGTCCAGCAGCGCTAATCATATGAACATTTATACTCGGAGCAAGCTCCAACCCAACAAAAAAAGCCGAGACATTGATCACGACTCCAACCAAACTCCCCAACAAAATATATACGAGTTGGATTGTCGTGAGCCGTTTCCAGCGCATGTAAGCAAACGGCATGAAAATGAATGAGGCGGTAAAGAATCGGATAAATGCAAGCGTAAAGGGAGGAACGCCTTGCAGGGAATACTTAAAAATCGGTGGAGCAGAACCCCAGATAATTTCTGCGATGATAATTGCAAGTATTCCAGACATTCTATCACTATACAATAAAGTAGCAAGCGGCTACAACACATATTCTCATTTTTATATCTTTTTCTTATTATGCAGATACACGATGAGCTCTCCGATAATTCCTGTCATAATAATCTGGATTCCCAAAATGACAAGAAATATTGCATATAGTAAAGCGGGTCTTCGATACAAAAGCACTCCCATAAATATTCGCTCATACGTGACCCACGCCAATGCAAGTCCACCAATCCCAAACAAAATCGCCCCAACGCCACCAAAAAAATGAAGCGGTTTTTCTGCAAATTTGTACAAAAAGTATGCTGAAAGCATGTCGATTAATCCGACAAAAAGTTTGTCGATGCCATATTTGGACTTACCATGAATTCTTGGTTTATTTTCCACATGAACTTCTCCGACACGATAGCCTTCGTAGAATGCTGCCAAAGGAAGGAAACGAAAATTGTTGCCATACAATGCGACATCTTCAAGAATCTGTTTCCGAAACATTTTGAATCCACAGTTAATATCGGTAAAGGGGGAATGGAGATAGTTGTGCAAAAACCACCTTGCGGTCAATGAATACAGCTTGATGATTGAGTTGTCTTTTCGAGTGTATCGGTGCCCGTTTACAAAATCATAACCCGACTCTATCTTTTTGATAAAAGACGAAATATCTGCTGGATCATCCTGCAAGTCGGCATCCATGAAAAGAATAGCATCTCCAGAGGCATGTATAATCCCTTCTGCAAGTGCTTTTCCTTTACCCATCTGCCTATTGAGTTTGATTAGTTGAATCGTGTCAGAATTCACAAAGTGTTGGATGGATGGAAGATACGTATCTAGAGATCCATCATCAATGAGCAAGATCTCGTATTTTTTCCCAGTTTGCAGGAGTTCTTTCTGAAGTCCGTCTATTAAGATTGGTAAATTGTCTTTCTCATCATGAAATGGGATCATGACCGATATTTTTTGTATTGTATTCACTGTTTTATTTAAAATTTTAATTTTTTATACACTTCAATATCATGCACATCATACATTTTAATATATCTCCAATCATGAAGGATTTTTTCGTATTCAGCAGATTTTAGCTCTGTCTGAAAGCCTTGGTGTATCTCAGATCGATCAATCACCACATAAGCTGCAAGGTCATACCCTTCAGCAAAATTATAGAAATATCGCCTTGAGGTAAAATGTGGAGCAAGATGTCCAGTAGTCGAAACTTTGATCGACTCATCCGAAAGATACATCTTCCACAGTTTTATATCAGCATATTTTTCTGGATATGGCCCCCACGGAAACATATCTTTATGATGTCCCCAAGGAAGTGGACTCATATACAAAGAGACGACGACTATCGATCCGATCAAGAACGACATGACGACATGTTCGGGATCATGCTTCAAACGTGAAACTATTTGGACTATTCCTTTTGGAAGTTTGATAAAGTGGGCAATATGTTTCGTACCCCTTATGAGAACGGAAAATTTTGACTCGAGTAAAGTATGTGCTCCATACATTGCGGAAATGAACACAAACGGAGTGATTACAGAATCATAGTGAAAGTATATATTTCGCATGTTGCTGTTTGTTGAGAGAACATTCATCGCTATATCAGGGAGGGCAATGAAGATCTGAAATGGGGCAAACAGTGACAAGAGTCCAAGCGGCATAAGTAATATAAAAATATAATGGAATGTCTCGTACCGGAATATCACCGGAATAATCTTCATAGGAGTATTTCGTAAGTATTGAAAGTATTTCATTGCAAAATGTTCACCCATGCGAAAGTGAGGGATAATAATCTTTATTGATACAATAACCCAAAGTACACCAATGATAAAAAGAAACAGACCGAATCGATTCTGTTTTTTTGTGAGAAAATGTTTAATTTTAGAAAGAAGCGATGAACCAAACACAAATTTTTTGAATGTCGCGCGCGAAAACGAAACATGTTCTTTTGCTGAGTCAAAAATAGTGTACGCACCAAAAAATGCCACGGTAAGTCCCACCTGTTCTTTTGTCAGCATACTCACCCCAGCAAATATCAAAGACCACATATATCTCTTTTTGAGCAAAAAATAGTACATCCCAAGAAGAAATGTCGTTGCGAGTGTGACCGCATGAAAATCAAAATTGTTTGCTTTCTGAAGAGGCGGATACAGCAGATATCCATATGCGAATACGAGTGCAAAGTACTGTGCATTTGTAAATTTTTTGAATATTTTTTGCGCAATGAGAAATACAAACAATGCCCCAAGCCCGAGCACAATAGACTGTATGATGAGGATCGTAGCCGGACCATCATGAATGAAGTAAAAAGGAGCAAGAAAAAGCAAAAAAACATCGTTGTGTACAGCCATACGTTTGACTTGTTCAGCACTTCCATGCGGATCGGTCATCTCAAGGATTCGAGAAAAATCTCCCGTCCTGATACCTTGATATGTGTTGTATACAGTTTGGTGCATGATTCCAAGGTCAAAATAGTGGGAATACAGTTTTTCATACCTCAAGATACTAAAAAGTGAAAAGTAGAGGATATACGAGAAGATGCCGATAAAAAGTAATATAAATGGGAGATTCTTCCGAAGGTGCAACATGGTTATGTACATTATACATTCTCTCGTTCTATTCTCCACAGCCTCTGTCTGAGAGCAGCTGAGTAGCTGATTTTATTTATTCCCACTATGAAACTTTTCATGGACTTCTTTGAGCCGGATATCAGTCACATGCGTGTAAATCTGGGTGGTTGCAATATTTTTGTGTCCGAGCATTTCTTGCACAGATCGGAGATCTGCACCATGCGACAAAAGGTCTGTTGCATATGAGTGGCGTAGAATATGAGGACCAATATGAAATAGGATGTTTGCGAGTTTGCGATATTTTTCGATCATGCGCTCAATTGATCGGATAGACAATCTCTTCTTCTCATCGGTGAGCTCTTCCGGCTCTTTCGGACCTGAATACCGTATAAAAAGGGCCGCATAAGGATCATTTCTCTTTGCAAAATACTGTTTGAGTGCATCAATTGCATGTGTAGATAGAAATACGACTCGAGCTTTTCCTCCTTTTCCTATCACTCCAAACTCTCCAGACTTCAAATTGACCTTATCTCGATTGAGCGCAGCAAGCTCCGATACACGAAGTCCTGTTGAGAAGAGTACCTCCAGTATCGCAAAATCACGAAGGCCCATCTCATCACTGACGTCTACCGCGTCAAAGAGTCTTTTGAGCTCATCTGTTGATAGATGCTTAATTGTTCGATCTGTTCGTTTCCCAAGCTCGATCATATCCGGAGAAAGTACTGAATGCCCCATTTTAGTCAGATAGCGAAGTAAGCTACGAAGAGCCACTAGGAAATAGTTTTGGGTTTGTCTTTTTAGTTGACCTTTGTGGGGATTTTCATATTTTCGCGAAAGATACAGGCGGAAGTCACGAAGGTCTTTTTCATCGACAGATTCTATATCTATATCTTTCTTCTGTTTAACTTCCGCAAGCCAGTCTGCGAAGAAGCGAAGGTAATAGGAATACATGCGAATAGTTTTTTGAGAAAGGTTTTTATCTATTTCGCAGTAATCTAAAAACTCTTGAATTGAAACTGTAACTGTCATATGAATAATATTAAACGACGTTGAATTTTTTGTAAAGAGATTTTGTAAGAAGAGTTTTGCAGTAGCAAATAGAGTATTCTCTAATATGATAAAAATAAAAATCGGCTTGAATAAGCAATGAATCTAATGAAAGATACACAATATGTATAGCCTATAGTTATAGTCCCTGTGGCTAGACAAATTCTGATTTCAGGTAAATTTAATTAATATTATTAAGTATTTTGCGAATAGGAATTCAAATCTTAGGAAGTTTTTCTCTCGAAGTGAAATTTTGGTATATATTGTTAATCATATACATACTCTTACTCGCAAAATGCGAATTATGAATACTGTATTTTGTGGCTCTATAAAAGGATATAAGAGTAATAAAATGCATTCCGATTCAATAGTGAAATCCTGACCAATATTGTGAATGAGTGAATAGATCTGAGTGGGATATTTCAGCTAAACATGCCGATATAATTTGCATGATATTCTAAGAAGGTAGAGTAATGAAGAAGAAATACTTTTCAGGGTGAATAAAAACCAAAGAAGAAAATATTAGGAATTTAATCCTATAGTTTTTTCATGCAGGTTCACGAGTTTTATCTATTTCTTTCCCTAGTACTTAAGAATACTTGAAAAAGTATCTGGTTGTCAAGATGTGGATCAGAAGATTGTCAAATCAAGCAATTTCACATTAGCAGAAGAAGGGTATCTCTGCTAAATTGGTACATCTTTTTATTTGGACTACTATGACAGTCTAAAAGAAGTGTAGGCTTTTGTGACAATCCGTAATTTCATCCTCCTGATATTTTATCCCTTATTTGTAGTACTTTACTACCCTTCAGCCAGTGATGATATTATGGGGTATTTTTGTCTCCCATATATCAACTTAATATTTCAACATTAATTTGAATAGTTATTGTTAAAATAATCTAATTTAAATATTTGATAATTATTTTTAATAATACTATGTGTTGCTATTTACCTTTTAAAAGTGCACTGACAGACTGGCCTCTCACGTTTGACGCGGTGAAACATAATAAATTCCTTGAATTTAAACATTTCAACCACGTTTTCTCGCAAAGCGAGAATTACGTGGTGCCGAGGAGAGGACTTGAACCTCCACGTCCTTGCGGACACAGGTTCCTAAAACCTGCGCGTCTGCCAATTCCGCCACCCCGGCATATTGAAAGTATATTATATCAACACAATAGCTAATTTGTGTCATCCTGAACGGATGTGAAGGATCCATGTCTTTCTAGATTCTTCCCTCCAATTCGGCGGGCAGGCGTTTCACTCAGAATGACAGGTTGATGAGTTTTTACTGGCTTAAGTGTTTCTCAAAAAATTGGAGAGAAGATTGCGCTGCTTTCTCCCAATCGGGAACCATATTATGATCTGCAGATGGATACGTTACATACTCAATATCTTTTTCAAGAGTGGTAAGCGTTTCATGAAGCTCGTCTGACCACTCAAGTGGAACTGCGTCGTCAGCTCCCCCCTGGCGCAGTTGGATCGGTGAATCAATCCAATCTAAGTAATTGGTCAGCGAATATCTCTCAACATCATACTCATCTTCAAAATCAGCGATCGCACTCCGAATAAATTTGCCATGATCGTCAGATTCATCGGTATAGTACAGGACAGAGTAGGGAAATGGTTTTGATACCGGCGCCCACAAAACCGTTGGAATTTCTTGGCGAGAAAGCTCGAGGACGCTGAGTGCAATCTGCCCACCATTGCTGTGCGCCCACATTCCAATGCGTTCTTGATCTGCATGAGCCAAGCTTTCAACTTGATCTAGAGATGAATTTATCTTTTTAACATCGGCAATCAGTTGGAGTATGGTTGGATACGCAAGAAGTCTATCGGCAAAATCAATAGTTGGTGCCTCATCAGAGGTGCCATACCCCAGTCGATCTGGAGCCAGCGTAATAAATCCATTTTGAGCAAAATATCGCGCTGCTGGGTTACTTCCCATCCCAGGCGTATACATCTCCTTGTCAACATAGCCTCGAACCATGATGATGACCGGAAAATCTCCCGCCTCAACTGGAAAATGGGCAATGCCACTCACCGTTAATCCTTCAACTTCATAGGTGAATAATCGCGTCACATACGAATCTTGCTCGTCTTGAATTGGACCGAATGTTATCTCTTCAGAATTGTAAGATGCTTCTTTCAGATTTGGGTATGAGTATTTTGCCAGTGGAGGGTCTTCAACATCTTCTTCAGGAACCGGAGAAACATTTCGACTTTGTTCTTGTTGATACAAATAATATATTCCTCCTGCGAGAATACTATTGAGCAAAATACTTGTTGTAAGAAAAAGAGTAGGGATGGTGCGATGAGACATACCACAAGCAGTATAGCAAAATATGAAGATGATTTTGTAATTTCCTATTAAGGCGTCGCGTAATAAATTACCAAAATAATTTAAACGCGACTGCCACGTTTAAATTTGCTTTGCAAATTTATTACGTGGCGGAGAGGGAGAAACAGTATTAGAACTTATTAGTTACCTCTTAATTGAGGTAATTTTCTTTTTGGAAGAAAATTTTGTTTGGAAACCACTGATTTACCGATTTCTTTTTCAAGCTCTTTTCTTGCAATTCCGGCTATCCTACCTCCTCTTTTTGCATCTTTTTGCAATTTTGGTACTCCTTTTGAATCTTCAATTCGGTGAATTTCTGTAGATGATCTTTCACCCAACATCGTAAAAATAAGCTCAAAATCATCCATATGGTCACGCAAGTTTTCTCGCTTTAACTGTTTGATTTTTTTATACTGACTTGGTGTTATTCCAAACGTAGCTTTGGAAATTTCTGCTGTCAAAATTTCATAGTCCTTTTGTTCTTGTGCGCCTCTTTTTTGCCATTCATCAGTAAGCTCTTCTCGAATGGCAATTCCCCGCATTCTTTTCTCAATCCAATCGTCAGGATAACCTTTGAGTTTATAAAGCATTCTTGTCCGTTTTGTTGCAAGCTCTGGATCTTCAATTTCTTGAATACGTTCATACCCCACTTTTGCAAGCCACCTTTTAAATGGTTCTGCTTTTGGCGATGGGATTGATTGAATGAGGCGGAATATCCCTTCAGTGTTCCAACAATACGCTTTTTGTTGACCCCCATCTGTTTCTACTTTCAACATAAGGGGTGGTACAAATTGTACCTCCCCTTTATCAATAAGACGAGCCAATTCCTTATCTCGTATTTTTAATCGTTTAAAATATTGTGCAGGATCACGAGATTCAGTAAGTGCTTCCACAATATCATTTATCACAAACCACCATTCATTTTGATAAAGTGTTTTGCGAACTTTTTTCCCTTTGAATAAAGCTATTTTTGTGGTTTCCATAAATATATCGTATGTAAATACATATTAATATACGACGAGAAAGATTTCAAGTAATTTATTCACGCTGTGTATCTGATACCTGGATAAAATGTATTGGAGCTTTTTACCTTTTCCAAACTTCATCATCAAGGGAAAAATCAACTTGATATTCAGGTATTCCAATTGAAATACCATATTCTTTTGCATCTTTGTATTTGACAGGATTTTGGAGATCAACTTTAAAAACTTTATGAGCATAAACAATATAGTGATACGTATCGTTCTTAAAATCTTCATACCAATCTTCGTGTTCTTTATCAAAAAAATGACTTAATTGTTCTGCAAATGTATCAGCTATTTCTTCTCGTATTTCAACGGTATGAAGAGTCCATATTGTGAGCCACGGAGTTTTATGATCGGGAGTAACTGCCTCAATTTTTGTACTAATGATGCGAATATCACTCAACACCGATTTATCAGCTAGACTTTCTTCAATTATTACCCCTTTGTAGTTCATATGATGAGTATATCAAGAGTGAAAGAATTTTGCGGTGTTTTTTGATTGATGTTCGAACTTTTTTTGAGCAAAACCCCCAATAAGGAAGCCAGCCCCGCCACTGCTCGGAAACCTCGCCACACCACAGAAAAATACTCTTTGC
>PFSC01000132.1 GCA_002788865.1 Candidatus Roizmanbacteria bacterium CG_4_9_14_0_2_um_filter_39_13 | reverse complement strand
TTGTTCCAATCTCTTTATTTTCTCAATATCGTCTAAATCTTCTCGCCCTTTTGTTTCCACAATATAAATTGTTTTGTTGTCTGTCTTTACGAAAAAGTCGGGGTAATAACTGGAAATAGCACCACTGGAGTTTTTGTAATCGATTTTGAAATGAATTTCATAATAATTTTTAGCAAAGGAAATCACATCATCAGCTTCTTCCAAAAAGTCGGCAAATTCAAGTTCAAAATCACTATCACCGACGATTTTATTAAATACACTTTTTTTAGGTATTAAATATTTTTTATTAGTAACAACAAATGGTCTAGCACTGCTCAAATTCAGATAATTTTTTATTTCTGTATCGCCGACATCTTGCACGGTCAAATTGTTTATTTCTTTTTTGAATGTTTCTACTATTGTTTTTATCGCTTCCAACTCTGATAAATTTTGCAAAGTATTCGAATCCATAAGATCGACCCGCCGTTCAAATAAATGATTAGCAATAAATTCTTTTACTTTACCAAAAAGTATATCGTAACAACCAAAAAGGCGAAGCTCTCTCATTATTCTTTGGACAAACCACCCAATAGCACTTTGGTGGTTTGGTTCAATTTTTGTTTCTAAAATTGTCCGATGATGTTCTTTATCTTCTATAACCTCTCTAAAAACAATTTCTTTCTTTTCTTCCTCGGAAAATTGTTTTATAGAGATTTTTTCATGATTAAATCCGGTAATATTCAATAAGTTAAGATTTTTATACTCTCTTTGGATTCTCGGAGTCAAAACTGGTAACTCAATGTCCAAATTTTCAATATCTTTTTTTACATTCTGATGATCAACTTCAATAACAGTCGGCGTAATCGGCGAGCCGGGGCGGTCCATTTTTCGCTTTTCCAACTCAACACCCTCTGCCTTGATAGATTCCACAAACTCCATAAAGGCAAGCGTGCCGATAACGCTCACATATTCTTGCACCTCTTGTCCAAAAAACATTCGGCGTAGTCCACGACCAAGTGTTTGTTCTGGTAGTATCTTTGAATCTGACCCATAGGGTCGCAAACCGACGATTGTCGTTACATTTTTTACATCCCAACCTTCTTTGAGCATTAAGACGGAAACTATCACCTTGTAGGGGCTTTCTATGCTGTCTATTTCATTAGCTTTCTTTCTCAAATCTTGCAGCTCTTTTTCTTTTTTGCCGCTTACTGTTTCCGAAATCTCACCGCTTTTATTTGTGTGAATAGTAAGAACCGCGCCTTTTAGTTGCGGATAACTTTTTTGCAAAAACTCCGCCACATCATCGCAATTTTTCGTGTCGTCCGTCATTATAAAAAGAATTGATTTTTTGCCGGTTGGCTCAAGTTCTTTGTATGTTTTTTCCCATTCTTCAACTCCAAGCCGAATATAATCCTCATATTTTTCGGAAAATATTGAGCTTTGTTTTTCTTGCAGTTTGGCTCGACTGGCAAGGTCTGGCAAAACCGGATTTTTTACTACACCTTGATGTATCGCCTCAACCAAAGGATAATCAGAAACAGTTTGCACAAAAATTTCACCGCGATTATTTTTTGGTGTGGCAGTCATATCAATTTGCAAAGCTAGTTTTTTGCCTTTTTGTAATAATCTATTATGTATATCTTCAATAGATTTAAACCATGCCATTTTTGGATCGTGTATGTGGTGTGCCTCGTCGTTGATAATCATCAGCTCATCAATATCTCTGACTATTTCGCCCAAATCAATTTTTGAATCATTGGTTTTACCGACAACTTTATTCCCCAAAAAATAATCAGAGGTATCTTCATCTTCAAAACTCGACTCATCTATATTTCCTTCATAAACTCTATGAATGTTGGTCAAAAAAATATTTCCCGATTTTGAAATCGTGCCGACTTCATCCTGTAAATGCAGTTTTATTTGGAAATCATCCTGCCAGCTTTGTCCGCCATAACCGTTGTCAGGCAAAATCGGATCTTCGTAAAATATTTTCAATCCCTCAAAATCTGCTTTGATCCTGTCCAAAACAATGATGTTCGGGGTGATAAGCAAAAAGTTTTTAGCTAATTCTGAATTTTCCTCATAAAGTTTATGAAAATATGACCATGCCAAAAGCAAACTCATTACTTTTGTTTTTCCGCTTCCGGTTGCCATTTTTATCACAAAGCGGAGCCAGTCCTCGGTAAACATGTTGGGGCTTACCCTACCTAATTTATCAAACTTGATCAAATCGTATTTACTGGCGACTTTCTCAACATCATAAAGCCAAATAATCGTTTCTATCGCTTCTCGCTGGGCGTAATAATATTGAAAGGCAACACTTGTACCGTCTTTGACATAGATAGTATGCGGTTCTTTAAACCACCAATTTAAAAGAGCTTTTGAGGTTTCGCTTGCTCCTTCATAATTGTTTTTTCGCCACTCGGCAACGCGCTCACGCAGTTCCGGTACAAAAGGCGGCAAAAGTTTTTCATAACCCTCTTTGCGTAAATCTTCTTCGGCCGGAAACCACCTGATAGCGGGATCAAGTATTTGGAATTTGTCTTTTGGAAAATTTTTGTGTAATGCCATAAAAAGTAAATAAACTTTGTAAATTTGCCTATAAAATGCGGGTTTTTATGTTATTTACTTTTGTCTTAGGTAAATAACGCAAGCTGTTGCATATTCTCTTCCGTTTTTTGTTGGATTATTTTTTTTGCTTCAAGGATAAACTTAATTGGGATATAATCCTGAGTGAGTCCCCAATATTTCAAATTCCCTTTTTTTTTCTTGAGCTCAATGATACCCGCATCTTTGAGAGGATTGAGATAATATCCAGATATATTTGAAGGAGCTTTGTTTGTCAATTTTGCCAGGTCCTTTTGGGTAATCATTTCCTGCGATGTAGCAAGTATCTTCAATACCTCGATCTGTTCATCGGTTAAAGAGAGGGCTTCAAGAGAATGCCATCGCTCTTTTCCAAGTAGTAATAACGCTTCATTAGGGCCTAAAGGCTCTAGTACAATTTCTGAAACTTGACTTAGGATTGCCTTCAAGCCATTCATAATGGATCGTACATCGCCTTGGTACAAGTCATACAACTTATAGATAACCTCGGAAGAAAAAGGTGATATGAATTTTGCCACGTCCCGGGATTTCAACAACCCCATTCTCTCTTCAAGAGCCTTGACTACCTCTAGCTTACTCAAGGGATTCACTACTAGTGGAGTGAGGTGAAACATACTCTTGATCCGTTTCTCTGAAGAAATTATGTCTCTGAATAGGGGAATTGGTCCGAGAAAAAAATAGTATACGTTCGGTATTTGAAGCAAATCTCTTATCTCTTGAAAAAAGCAGACTACTTCTTTCCGCATTTTTGCATCTGAAAGAAGAATGTCAAAATTGTTAACATGGATAATTAATCCCCGAAACTGTCTGCTTGCAATTTTTGTATTTATGATGAATTTCACTAAATCCGCGAAATAACCTTCCAATACGGTGACGGGAATACTTGGTGGCAAGTTCATACTACTCTCAGCCACGTCAATATTGCCAATTCCGAAATGTACTCCACCAGATATACCTATGGTCTGAGTAATATCGACCAATCTCTCAAGTTTGGCCAATAAATTTTGCGAAGAAATCAGCTCGGGATCAAGTAGCCGTATCTCTCGTAGTACTGACCCAATAATCTCTATGAGAAAGCTGTACTTATTCAGTATGTGTGTAGAAGCTTCTATTTCTCTACGAAAGGAAAATACGGGCTTTACTTTCTCTTCGTATTTGCACAAGAACTTATGGAAATTGATGAGACTTGTTTTGCCTACACCTACATTACCCAGTATGGTTAAGCAAGCTCTGGTATCTGACAGAAAGATATCTTTGAGTATCTGCAATTCAGCACTTCGTCCAACAAAGGCCTTATCAATCGGCAACTCACCTCCTTCGATTAATGGAAGTGTGTCGTAGGGATTACTTCTGAGTCCAAACTGCTGCCAATTTATCATATTTTCTATATATATAGTTAGTTATACGAATCCCTATATATTAAATTCGCTTCAAAATTAAACATATCACATAATAACACATACATAGAATTTGTTATTATTTTCTATAACTATATAATGATACTCCTCGACCCAAGGGTCGAGGTATCTCGTGT
>PFSC01000120.1 GCA_002788865.1 Candidatus Roizmanbacteria bacterium CG_4_9_14_0_2_um_filter_39_13 | reverse complement strand
TTTCCATTCCCGCTTTTTAGGGGGAGAACGGAAGAAGAGCCCATGCGTCCTTCAAACAACCGATATGTACCTCAAACCCCGCCCTCATGATGTGATATCAGAGGGGCGGGGCTTTTTCATGGGAAGAAATCATGATATAATCTGAAATATGGTTCAAACAGTCATTCAAGTACCAGTCCCATCCTCAGTCATGCGCAAAGCAGAAACAAAAGCCCAGGAAATGGGTTTTGATTCTGTGGTCGATATGCTTACCAAATTTGTACTCAAAATCAGTACAAATAAGCCAAGAAAAGAAGATGTTACTCAGCTTTCCAAAAAAGCCATATCCCGATATGACAGAATGGAAGAGGATATCAAAAATGGAAAAAACACATACAAATTCGAAAATGTAGACGATGCATTAGAATTTCTCATTCACGATGAGAGATGAAAATAAAGCTTCACAAAGTATTCGTAAAGCATTTCGATAAACGCATAAAACCAAACAGTAATCTTCTTAACCAGTTTCAATTACGACTCCAAACCTTCATGAGCGACACGTCACATCCGATATTACATGATCATAAACTCTCTGGTCAGAAGCAAAATTATCGTGCTTTTTCTATCACTGGAGATATCCGCGTTGTATATATAATTAAGGGAAATACTGCTCATTTCTTAGATATAGGAAGTCATAATCAAGTATATTGATTGTAGCTATTTCAAAAACACACTCCACACAAAGAGCGCGGCAACATAGACTATTCCGGTCCAATATATGCCAAATGCATTTTTCATCCACTTCCCAGAATCGACATGAAAAGCTCGGGAGATTGCAAAGTTTGGAAGATTTGCGGGAATCATGAGGAATCCTCCGTAAAGCGCTCCATATATGACTGCAATTGCCAAAAGATTTGCTGCTGCTTCACCCAGAGTGCTCATGAATGATAGTGCGACAACAATAAAGACGCGGGACGCAAGAGCGTTGTCAGCAAAGTGAGAAACTGCTGCGGTGATATAAAAAAGAAAGAGTGCGGTCAAAAGAAGAGGCCAGCTTTCAGGAATAGACTGGGCAATGATTTCAATAAACGGTTCTGCCACGTGTCCGATCACCTCAAGGGAAAGGAGGAGGAAAGAAAGAAGCATTGGTTGAAATGTCGCAGAGAATGCTTTTTCTGAAAGTTCCTCATATTCATGATCTGTTCGTCTATCTTCATCAGTTTTAAATTTCTTTTCTTTCACGAGTTGTGAGATTTTGTCGCCGTACAAACTTGCAAGAGTGAATGATACGTTGATCCCGATAATAGCATCAATCAGCCAAAGATATGGTCCATGGACAAAGATATGTGCAAGAACAAGAAGTGCCAAGAATCCAAAAGTCATAAGAGCTGTTGGAAGATGTGACGTCGTAAGTTCTTCTTCAGGATCCTTGATATATTTTGTTGCAAATATGGAGACTACCATCGCATGAGTGATGCACCCAAGTCCGATAAACATCATGAGATTTACGATACTCCATCCAAAATCATGGGAAAGAATTCCCCAAATGATAAGAATTGGAGGTGCTGCAAAGGGAAGCCATCCGCCACCTGATCCGATTGATCCTGCGATTGCGGTTGCAAGCTTTGGTCGATTTTCTGGTGTGACACGATTTCCAAGATATTCAGAGAGAAATACTGCAGCAGCTGGTTCTCCGGTGACTGCAGAGAGAAGTGAGCCCGAAAACACTACGCCAAACTTGCCGGTATATTTTTCAACTATTGTCATTACCGTCACCATATGATGTACTGTCCAGTTTGCAAAAGACATGATCCCGTAGAGTGTGAAGGCTTCACCGATTGGCCAGTGAATTTTTTCAAGATCGGTGCTATTGGTGAGCCCGACAACAATAAGTGCGAGAACGCCGACAAAAATACCCGCCATCTCTCCCTCAGAGTTGATGAAATGAAGAGCCTTCAAAGTCGGGTGTTTTTTCCACCAGGTTGGTGTTCGGTGTGCAAGAACGATATCAGTTTGTGTGAGACCATTCATTGCCATTACTGCAGTTATGATGATGAAAAATCCTGAAAAAGTATATTGGTGTGTACTATAAAAGAAAATAAATGCAATAAATGCAAACCATGCGCCCCATGATCTTTGGAGAAGAAACGATAAGATTCCAAATCTGTGTTTGAAATTTTCAGGTTTGAATGAGTCTAGAAAAAAGCTGAATGGAGAAGTTGGTGTTCCCATGAAATTTTGGTATTAATAGTAAAAATATATTACAGCGTGCCTGTTTGAGGCTTTTCAAAAACAAAAAAATCCCTAATGCAATAGGAAGTATGGGTTTATTATAGTACCGAAACAATTAGATTCAAGATGCATCTGTTACATATCTACATTTATTTTTCCATATCGTCTTCAATAAGCTTTCTGAGATATACCGACTTGGGGAGTTTTCCCCTTTTGGCGATTGTATCCAGAAACGAGGCGATTTTCGGAGTGATGAAAAAAGTGAATCGCAAGTCAGATTTTGAATCTACATATCCGAGAAAATCATGCAAAATCCCTGAAAGAGTTTGTAGTGAATATTTTTCACACAGGAGTTTTTCGTCACGATGGTGAGCAAGAAGACTCGGTGGCTCGCCCTCGCTGTAGAGTACAAGTACAGGCTTTCCTACGCGAAGTGCAAGTGAAATTTCGTACCCGACGCTGATACTTGGGAACGATGTTTCTGCGATCACAGCGTCGCTCGAATGAATCCATTCTTCTATTTTAGTATGAAACTTCAGGCGCTCCTCACGAGTTTTGAGGCCGATCTCTTTTTCGGAAACACTCAGAATATGATCTGCAATGATTGTATGTCCACTTTCTCGGATGAGCTGGATGATTTTGTTGTAGTTTTCGCGGTACTGATCGCGAGCTGCGATGGAGCCGGTGAAGTATAGTTTGAGCTTCTTGGTTGCCATGTTCTATTATACTATAGTTCGTGTAGCGCAGTTCGCGTATCGCAAAACGTATAATATAATACGTTACACGTAAGAGTTCACGCTCTTTGACAAAACTACATCATAGTATGTCATTCTCGAGGAGTGACAACGACGAAGCAATCTCTAAATAATTAGATTGCCGCGCTCCATTTCATTCCGCTCGGGAATGACATCTCTGTCAAGACTTGTGAAGTGTTACATGTTACACAAAATGAGAAATAAGGTATAATAATAAGTGATTACAAATTTGAATTTATACTTATGGCAAAATCAAAAATTGGTCTGACTTTAGCACTTGGCGCGCTTCTTGGAGGAGCGGCAGCATTTTTTCTTTCACCAAAAAGTGGAAAAGAAAATCGTGAAATGGCTAAAAAGAAATGGGCGAGTCTCCACACTGCTCTTCAAACCAAAAGCAAAGAAGAGATTGTGAAGGAAATTTTTGGATCAGCTTCAAACGAGGGAAAAAAACTCTATGAAATGGCTCAAAAAGAGATGAATACTCGACTTGATGAGCTCAAAACGAAGTATCCAGACATAGACAAGGGAAAGTACATGGAAGTGGTGAAGGAAGTTATTGGTAGGCTTAAGGATGAAAAAGAAGCGACAAAAGAACGCATGTCTGATCTGGGAGAGTTCCTTAAATCTCGATGGGAGTTTATCTCAGAAGAAGGCAAGAAAGATCTGAAGAAGGCAAAAGCACCCGCAAAAAAGAAAGCTGTTAATAAATAAAGATGTTGTCATTTCGGACTTGATCCGGAATCCAGTTATAAATAGATCCTGAGTCCCTCCAAGGCCGGCGGGCAATTTCAGGATGACTCTGATTTATTACTCAATAATTATGGATTTACAAAACATTTTTTATCTCTTTGCGATTGTTATGCTTTCATTGGGAATAATATTTTTTGTTGTTGCGATTGCAGTGCTCTGGAAGTTGTACGACACCGCACGCTCAATTCCTCAAAAAATTGAAGGAAAGATCGCTGAAATTGTCGAATCAAAAGGAGCATTATTTCTCGGATCGGTAGGTATTCCATTGATCTCACTGTTTGTCAAAAAAATGAAGGATCGGTTTCGGAAGGATGAGTAAGTGTCATCCCCGCGCAGGCGGGGATCTTTATTGAGAAAATGCATCATATAAATCATTCCATGAGGAATTCATCTCGTTAATTAATCTCTCCTTCCACTGACGGTTCCATTTTTTTAAGCGTTTTTCACGGAGAATTGCAGTTGAAACATCTTCAAAGACTTCATAATACACAAGCATGTTTACATTATATTTTTCGGTAAATCCTTCGACCACTTTATTTTTATGTTGCCATATTCTTTTGAGGAGATTACCAGTAATGCCAGTATATAAGACGGTATGAAGCTTATTTGTCAGAATATATACATAATACTGTTTGTTCATGTGTGAGATTCCCGCCTTCGCGGGAATGACCGAGAGCTGAATTATTTCTATCTTCGAGATTCCCGCCTTCGCGGGAATGACAAGAATTTAGTAGCTGCTGATCATAAAATACTACTTCTTCCGTCCGTATCTCTCCTTTGAAAGGCGAACGATCTTCTCGCGGTTTGAGTTCTTGAGCGCAGGTGGCGGGAGAGTTTTTGCAGGGAAGGGGAGTGACGTCATCTCATCGATGGACATTTTTATGACGGTTTCGTATTTTCCCAAAGTCACCAGATCATTTTGTGTATACATCTCCGAAAATTCCTTGCTCAAAAATTCTGCATCTCGCGCGCCTACGACAAATGAGACAATACTTCCTACATTGCCAAATATTGCTGTCATCACATCCTCTTCGATCTGCTCAATGTATTGATTGGCCAGTGTGAGTGCAAGTCGATATTTTCGCGCTTCAGAAAGAATTTTGATAAAAGATGATGTTGCAAAATTCTGAAACTCATCTACATAGAGGAAGAAATCTCGACGATCCTTTTCTTTTTGAAAAGACCTGTTCATTGCGGCAAGTTGGATCTGAGTGATGATCATGGCTCCAAGAAGGGCTGCATTGTCCTCGCCGAGCTTTCCTTGCGACAGATTCATGATCAAGATTTTCCCCGAATTCATTATCTCCTCAAGGTCTATTGTAGACTTCGGGTGCCCGATGATGTTTCGGATCATTTTGGAAGAGACAAACTGTCCGACTTTATTTTGGATCGGTGAAATTGCCTCGACGCGTAGTCTGTCGGTCATCATATCAAATTCACGAGTCCAGAAATTTGCAAGAACTTGGTCTTTGACGTGATGCATATTTGCCTTGCGATATTTTGGATCAGCAAGAAGTGGAAGCGCATCGGCGAGAGTGGAGTTTGGGATCTCTAGGAGAGTCAATATGACATTTCTCAAAATATACTCAAGTCGAGGCCCCCACGAATCTCCATAAATTTTGTAGAAAATTCCGACGATTCCTGATGCGACAAGATCGCGGTGTGTCTGATCTTTGATCTCAAGAACATTGAGTGCAAATGGCCGCTCGGTGTCAAACGGTTCAAGATACACGACGTCGTTCATGCGACGTTTGGGGATATAATCGAGAATGGCTTCCGAAAGATCTCCATGTGGATCAATGATACCAACACCTCGACCACGACGGATGTCATCGATTGCCATATTGGCAATAAGCGTCGATTTTCCTGCTCCTGTTTTTCCGATGATGTAGACATGTTTTCGACGGTCTGCCGATTTGATTCCAAAAATAGAGTCCTTGTTTTTGTATTCTGCTTTTCCAAAAAAATTCACATCATTTTTCTCATCCTCACTGATATTGTCTGTTGTGGGGAGATTTGCCGGTGGTTCTCCCGCAAGTGTTTTTCCCCATGCGATATTTTTGATACCCTTAAGCTGAATTCCTGGCGGATGCCAAAGTGTTGCAAGCTCTTGAGCGTTTAAGATCTGCGTACGATGTTCAAGCCATGTAAACCTACGCACTTTCATACGGTCAATATAATCTTTCTTGCCAAAATGCTTCGTTTGCAGATCAAATTTATTTCCTTCCCCCAAGGAAAATGTACCATAAGTACCGGCTACATTTTGAAGGAGCGTATCGGGATTTTGGGATTTTTCCTTTGACGTTGCAAGAATGCGAATTGCGGTACGCCCTCCTTGGAACAGGACTTTTTTTGCGATATATGAGCTATTGTCGCCTGATTTTTCAGATTTTGCTTCTCCGGTCACGGGGTCTACTTTTGAGATATCACGTGAGTTTAGTGTGTCTCCTTGCCAGTAAAATGATGGAGGAGTGACGAGTATCTGGATTGCAAGCCTGTACCATGGTGGTTGTTTGGAAAGGAGACCAATCAGTGACGAGAGTGGGTCAACGTCTGAAAATTCGGTATACGTTTTGAGAGGGAGTTTGTACGGATACTGGAGTCGAAGGTCTCCGATTGCTTGAAATGGATTTTGCAAAACTATATCCATTGGGTCACTGGTCCGTTGAATAAATGATTGTGGATAAGATGCTGAAATCAGGCTATGGACGAGTGATTCGCGCGGAGTTGGGACGGTGACATAATAATAAATAGATTGACCAGTGAGGTAGATTTCAAATGAGAAACAGTCCACTTCCTTGAATAGTCGCACAAATACGCTGTGTTTTTTGGACAAAAGAGACGAGAAGATCTGAGTTGCGGCCTCTGGCGCCGTCTCGTCTTCATTTGGATTTCGTATTTGAAGGTGGGAGAGTTGCATGGTTAATTGTTTTCTTTTTCGAGGAACTTGAGAATGTAACTACAGTATTTGGGATAGTGCTCCAGAGCAGATTGTATAGAATCAAAAATGATTTTCGGATCCATATCGTCATAATTGTGAGCAAGCATATTTCGAAAACCTGCACTTTTTGCAATCTCATCAGCAAATGCTTTGTCATAGATTTTTAGATTGGAGAGTGCAATAAATGTTTCAAAGTATTCAATCGGATTTGTAATTTCAGGTTGTATTTCCATGAGAATGATGTGTTGATTGATATCCAGTGCCCGGTTTACAATCCGTTCAAGAAATCGTTCGATTGTAGCCTGTATCATCTGATCGTCAGAATATTCTTGAAAGGAAATATCTTTGTAGCTACTAAGTCGTGCAAGATCTTGGATGATGTAGTCAATTTTGGTTTTTATAAGATCAGCATTAAGCATACAGTTGTTGTAATTGAATATTCTTTTTTCCCAGACATTTCTCTCGTAGATCTAGAAGAGGCTTAATATCACGATAACGATTGAGTATATTTATAATAAAATCGTTATAGCAAGCCTCATCTCCATACAAAAGTTGCCCGTCTTTTATCACTTCAAATAAAAATAGTGGGTTTTTTCTGTGGAGAGTTTTGAAATCGATTTCATCCCCAAATAGTTCAAGAAACTTCGAATGAAGTTTCGTGTATTCTGAAGTCTCAAATCCGCCTTTTCGATATATCGCAATATCAGTGTCTGATTCGGGATTGATCGACCTGCCTGTCACTTTTGAACCATGCAAAATGACGAAGTCAAGATTGTGACTTTTGCCTATCAGTTCAATTTGTTTCAGAATTTTTGAGTCCATAACCATATTGTAACATATTGACCAGAAGGGGTTTATGGGGTTTTGTGCAGAATGACCTCATCCTCACCCGGATTTCGAATTTGAAGGTGGGAAAGTGTGGGCATGGATTTATTATAGCATTATTGATATGGAGAGGTATGAGTAGATGTATATGTATATGGTAGGAGGGTACAAAGAAGTGGTGGTTCAAAATGAATGATGCATCTTTTTGGACAAGCCTTTCGTACTTCCCGAGAGTCTTTTAATTAAGTAGCTATCTTGTCAATCTGTTTTTTGAGAAGAGGAATATCTTTTTGTATTGTTTTCCAAACGCGCAAAATATTGAGATCAGCGTAGTCATGTATAGCTACATCTCTCATACCCGCCATTTTCTTCCATGGGATTTCACTATATTTTTCACGGATATCCATGGGGACGTATTTTGTCGCTTCAAGTATATGGTTGATTTGATCCTGAATATCTTGGATACGTTCTGGAGCTGTCCGCCTCATGATATGATAGGAACTTGTGAAGAGAGTATGTCTTTCTTCAGTCTCTCTTTGATAGAGGTATATTCCACAAGATCCACCTTTCTTCCGATATATTCTTCGAGTTCAATCTTAACTCCAAGCATATCGTACAGACTATATTCTTCCGGTAATTCTACAAGCACGTCTATATCACTATCTTTATGGTAGTTGCCATGAACGATAGATCCGAAGAGAGAAGCGCGCTGGATATTGTGTCTGCGGAGTATTGGAACGATTTCCTGTTTTATTTTCGCTATGGTTGGTTGTATAGATATCATTATACCAGATCACTTGCTATCCTCTGTTATTGCTTTGGTACCCTCGAGAAGTACGAAGGCCATTGGGAAATCGTAAAGTTTGCACTTCCGAAGAGTGAACAGAGATATGCTATAATAACGTTGTTATGGCGACCTCTACAATTCCGATACTTTTTGATAAAACGCATCTCACATCTATTGGTGAAAGATTGTACACCCAAAGTCTCGACCTGGTCCGAGAACTTGTCGCGAATGCCTATGATGCGGATGCAACACGCGTCAATATTGTCGCCGAAACGGATAGAATTGTGGTTGAGGATAATGGAACGGGCATGGATCGCGCTGGCATTGAACAGTATTTCACAATCGGATCGCGCTTCAAAAAGTCATATCCAACGAGCCGTACGTATCATCGGACACGAATAGGGGAGTTTGGCATCGGGAAATTTGCAGTACTCTCATTATGCGATCGTTTTGAGCTCTACACCCGCACAGAAACCTATGCAGCAACCGTCATTTTTGATAAGGAGGATTTTGAGAAACGAGAAAAATGGGAAGTTCCCATCATTGAACATGAGATTGGTGGAAGTTCAAAGGAGACGGGAACACGAGTGGTACTGTATGACATAAAAAAACGACTGGAAGTATACGATATGGATCGTTATTTGACCTCAACATTTCCTCTCACAGAGCCTGATTTTTCTCTCTTTTTGAATGAACGCAAACTTGAGCCAAAATACATCGTCGGCGAACGAGTTACTATCAATCACTCTTCAACGTTTGGAAAGATGAAAGGTGAGATCATTCTTGCCTCACTCACCATTCCACGTGAACTGACTGGGATCGGAGTGAGAGTCAAAGGGATTCTGGTACAGAGGAGCACATTTGAGCTGGATCAAAAACACGAGCTCATGATGAGAAAAATCACCGGAGAGATTCGGGCTGATTTTCTCCCTATTACGACAGATAGGGGAGGGTTCATCAAAGATTCACCAGAATATCAATACTTCATGTCATTTATGCAGAAGAAGCTCCAGCAGGTGATAAAAAAGCTGGAAAAGCGCTCACTTGCATACTCTGATACAAAATCAGAAAAACTCTTGTCAGATGTCCTCTCAAA
>PFSC01000154.1 GCA_002788865.1 Candidatus Roizmanbacteria bacterium CG_4_9_14_0_2_um_filter_39_13 | reverse complement strand
CGCTCAGGGAAATGATCCGCTCAGGAGAGTTGTTTTGTGGGAGCAGCCAGAAAATGGAACCGAGATTGTTGAAAATAGCACCACCTGTTATCAGGTAAGTAATAATTCCCCGACCTGTCTTTCATCAGGAATATCGTTTTAAAATAGAGAATTTGGATTTTTATGTCCCAAACTGTCGATCTCCGGCGTCCCCCAGTCCGGGAAAAATATATCCGGGAGGAAAAGAGTCGTTTTTTGTAGTTAAGCGCTCGTCAATTGCGGCAACATATATCTGCACGTCAGGATGATTTTTTTGAACTTCTGCTATGCCTTCTGGTGCTGCAATGATTCCAATAAATGTGATTTTCTTTGCTCCCCATTTTTTGAGAATATCTATCGTTGCGGTGACTGATCCTCCGGTTGCAAGCATGGGGTCAATCACAAATATGCGATCAATACTGCACGTTTCCGTTAATTTATTGTAGTATTCAATTGGCTGAAGTGTTTTTTCATCACGATACAGTCCAATATGCAATACTTTTGCATTTGGTAAGTATTTCAAAATACCATCCACCATGCCAAGACCCGCTCTCAGAATTGGCACAATGCCACTTTTCTCACCGACGTGCTGAGTAGTTGTTTCTACTAAGGGAGTTTTGATTCTGATCTCTTCAGTAGACATATCCATTGTGGCTTCGTAAGTAAGGAGTGCAGAGAGTTCACTTATCAGTTCCCGGAAGAGTTTAGGTTTTGTATTGACATCCCGAAGAAGTGAAAGTTTGTGGGCAATAAGTGGATGTGTTGAGGGGTGAACATTTTTCATACATTTATTGTACCTTACTTCCCCACCCATCTGGCATAGGTGACAATGATAAATCCAATCCCCAGAAATGCAAGTCCAAAACTCTGCAACATTGAGACTTTTTCTTTAAAGAATATTGCACTTAAGATTGTTGAAAGAAATATTGCTCCCCCAAATACAATGGGGGCAACTATTCCCACTTTATTAAGACTATAACTTTTATTAATTGCCAAGGTAAACAGTGCGATTGAAGCGCCGGCAAAAATTGCAGCAATAATACCGTATTTAGAATCGTGTATATTAATTTTCGATACGTAAGGGATAATTATTGCAATAGGAAGAACTGCAGACATGATATTCATAATCGCGGTGATAAGACTACTATCTGCATTACGTGACGCGTATGCACCAAGCAGTGTTGTGGCCGTATATAAAAGCATTGCTGCAATGATGTAGATCATATTATTTCCATTATACAATATGAGAATGAATACTCTCATTTTTGGCATACATCATTGCAAGCCGATCAATACCTAAGCCGACACCTCCATAGGTATGTCCCTTCATCAGTTCGAGCGATCCCAAAAACGCTTCATCAATCGGCATTTTTGTGGTCTTGTGCTCCTTTTCAAACTGAGCTCTGATGGATTTTGTATCAGTATTTTCAGTATTCCCGTTTGCCAACTCAATGCCATGAATGTATAGTTCAAACCGTTCTACGAAGAATGGGTTATTTTTTTGTACGGTGCAAAGGGGAGAAATTCGTGCAGGAAAATCAATAAGAAACAGCGGCTCTTGAGGTAATATCGGCTCAATCTCACTCACAAATAGCTGATCATAGAGTTCTTGCCAAGTTGTATTTCGTTCAACGGTAAAACCTTTTTCTTTTGCAATTTTTCTCAATAATGAGTCATTAGCCGCGAGAGTACTGAGCTTTTCACCACATATTTTTTCAAAAATAAGTTCAAGAGAAAATCGAGGAAAGTGTTTGTTTTTTACCATCATATGACGTGACATCTGTGCGTCTATAATACCGAGAAGCACCTCCACCTCAGCCATGATGTCTTTGTATGTCGCATCTTTTCGGTACCATTCAAGCATCAAAAATTCATGTGCATGAAGGGGTCCAATCCGCTCATAATTGCGAAAAGACTGAGAGATTGCAAAACAGTTTCCGATGCCTTGAGATATCATCTGCTTGATTCCTTTTTCAGGAGACATTGGTAGGTAAAAAACTTCTTTAGCATCTTCAAAGGTATGGGTTGTGGTGAATGGTTTCAAATGTGGTTCAAGAGGCAGAGCGGAGTTGAGAATCGGTGGAATCACTTCATGAAAGTCACGTGAATAAAAAAAATTTCGTACTATTTTGATTATTTTTTCCCTGATGAAATAACTTTCCATATTAGTTCATTTTATTAATTATATGTTTTATCCCACACATAAACTCTGTTTGGCTACATCCAAGACACGGTCCACCAATACGGTTCCTGAGGGAGTAAACCAATTTTTCTATGGGGTCACCAATATTCCCTATAGGTCTAAATCCCTCACAACAACCGTATACTATTCCAGTTGAAGCAAGAGATATTTGATAACATCCGAGTTCTTTTGGAGGAAATGTATTTCGAGTCTGCATGATTTGAACAAGTTCGCTATCTGTCAGATAATCGAAGCCCGATATTTCGCCTTCAATGTTTGAGATAGGATGGTGTGCCAAATAAGATGGGGGTTTACGAGGATGATAAGTTATGGATACTTTTCCAAGCTCTTGCCTCATGTAATTTTCAAAAATATCTATTTGGTCCATATTTTGCTTCGTCACGATGCTAAAAATTTCGGTATGAAGGTTTAGTTTGTGTGCTTTTTTGAGAAAATGCATACTTTTATGAAAGTTTCCCGCACCTCTATTTGAGTCGTGATATTCCGCTAGTCCGTCTATTGATACAATAAGATTGTTCAAATTGGGTAGAACTATTTTGTCAAGATGGTCGATTGTTCCATTGGTGATCGTTTGAGTAAATATTCCCCTTGAGTTAAGGATATTGAGCAGATCAGTATAGTATTTTAGAGCAAAAACTTCCCCTCCACAAAACGTAATAGTTTGCAGATCGTACTCATTTTGATACCGATCAATAAAATCGAGAATCTGCTTTTGAGTTAGGATGGGGTCGGTTTTTTTGGTATAGCAGATCTTGCATCTAAGATTACACTTTTCGAGTGGATTGATATACAGGTGGCGAAGAACTTGATTAAGCTGTTTCTGATAGCGAGCATTGTTTGTATCCATAATGATTTTTTAAGTTGTGAATTTGAATAGTAGCAGGTATAAGTGGGTTTGCAAGAGGGTTTGCTCAATTTTTGAAGCTACGATTTCTTCTAAATACATACTGATCCCCAACATTATAAAAAACTTCATACTTGTTGTCGCTCGAAAGATTCTCGAAAAGGGTTTCTTTATTGTCGATCCCAAGGAGACCGCTTGGATTCTGCCCCTCTCTCATATCAATAACTATGTACTCTGGATCGTGTTCTGTATAGGTATCTCTCAGAATCCAAATTTCTTTATGGTGGAGAAAGTATGATGCAAGATTGTTTTGCGCAGAGACGGTGGCATCGATTGGTACCTGTGATACGAGATCTCTCAGAAATTCAAAGTCAGAAGTGTGCTGGTAAAAAGCAGGATGCACGGTAAGGATAAGTGGCCCTTTGTAAATATATAAGTTGAGAACAAAGCTTAGTAGTAGGATAAATCCTGCAATGAGGATTTCAAATTTCTGAATGTACTTTTTGCTCACATTTTTCATACCTATGAGGGTTGCTATGGCAAACGTGGGAGCGATCTCTGCATTGTAATGAAGTCCTAAATCCCACCTTGTGGATCCTGATGTGAGGAATCTACTTGCAAAATTGAGGAAAATGTGTGGAAGAAGCGATGGTGACAATAGAGGTAAAAATGAAAAATTCAAGAACGAACGAACGATTGTCTCCATTTTGATCGGCGGAGTGAAAAGGTGAGAGAGTATTTTTCCTGGTTCATTTGGAAGATTTATGGGGGTTATATACCCTACTCCCGACAGACTTGGTAGGACATATTTAAGAACAAATATTCCCCATATTAATGAAAAGAGCATTGTGAAAATCCCCAGCCGTCTCCATTTATTGTAAAAAAAGACGAAAAAACCTGTCGAAAATCCAAAAATAAATAAGCTTTCCTTAAAGCCAAGTGACAGTATTAAGAATATGATAAACCACTTCTTTGATTTTATTATTATTGCCCAGTATGTAGCGGCAAATGCTGCCGAAGCCACGGTAAGTTCATGAAAATCGGAGTACATGGCATTTTGAGTACCCAAATAAAGAAAATACACCCCAACAACGGCACATGATAGTACAGAATTTTTAAGTATTTTTAACCCTGTCTTGTAAATGATATATCCGCTAAGTCCTATCGCAATGCTCGGTACAATAAGAAGTGCTTCGCTTCGATCCGTAAACCAGTAAATGGGTGTAAGGAGAAAAATAGACGGGTTAAAATGATCCGCAAGACTTATTTTTCCACCGACTATGAAATGATCAATGATGGGAACCTTAAAATGAGCTAATTCCCAGATTGGCCTATCAAAAAAACCAAAATCATAATACCCGAGATCAAACTGCCAGAAGCGATTCAGGTTGATGAGAATTCCAGCGAGGGCATAAAGTGCACACATGGCGATTGCGGCAATATGGATATTTCTATCAGAAAGAAGATTGTGAAAGAAGTGCAATTTTTTCATGACGATCTTCATATGGTAAGTATACAAGTGATCCTCATGGAAAATACAAATATTTATCTCTTACCCTCCAAACGTAAATGCAAATATTTCTGTTCCTGGAGTCTGGAAGTTGAGCTGTAAGATTGCTTCCTGCTTCTTATCAAAGCTTACGAGGTGATAGAGTCGTGGCTTATCTATGGTCACGTACTCATTCTGCACGTCCTTCCCTGCGTTCTCAGTAACCACTTGATCATTTACAAAAACGGCAATTTGATCTTCCGAAGAAACTGGCGTAATCACCAAGTACACATCTTTTGCAAAGAAATTAAACAGCAACCCTGCACCCGACTCCCCCACTTTGGCAGATTCAGATGAAAGATCCCAGTTACCGACAAAAGCAAAATTATTGACTGGTAATGATTTTGGTAGAGTAAAACTGTTGTTACCATTTGTCGCTTGCTCAGGCGATGCAAGTCCAGCAATGCGAGAAAGACCGAGGTATGTCTCTGGAGTCTGACCTCCTGCGGATCTGGTTTCAGGAATATCCAGGAGCGCGTCCAAATCAGTCGCCCCATCTTGCTCTTTATTCAATCCAGCCTCTTTCAAAAGTTTCTGAATATTTTTTTCAGTAACATCGTAGTCCCCTTCTCCAAAATGTGTATAACGAATTATGCCCTCTGCATCTACCAAATATTTTGCTGGCCAGTAATGATTGTCATAGGCGCGCCACGTGCCAAAGTTATTGTCTTGCGCCACCGGGTAATTGATTTTGTACTTCTCTAAAGCCCCAGCTACATTTTCCGTTTTCTTTTCAAATTCAAATTCGGGCGTATGTACTCCGATGACTACAAATCCTTCATCTTTATATTTTTCATACCAGCCAGTGACATAAGGAAGTGTTCGAATACAATTTATACACGTGTATGTCCAGAAATCAATGAGCACAACTTTTCCCTTCAAATAATCCATAGTCAAAGCCTCAGAATTCAACCAATGTTCTATACCTGTAAAATCTGGCGCTTGCCCTATATATGGAAGATTCGTATCTTTCGCCTGAGGAAATGCCATGGTCGGCGCGACTTCTATCGAAGTCTCTTTTTGAGGATTATTTCTTAGAGTGTCGAGTTGTTTTGTAACGCCGTCATTCGTTTCTAGTTTTGTAAGAAAGCTAGAGTAGGAAGGGAATGCATTCAGAAGATTTGTTTGCAGATTCCTATCGTACCCTGTGGCAATAAGTATGGCGGTAACAATCATGATAACACCAAATACTTTTTGAATAGTGCCAGTATGTCGAGACAATTTTCTCGATGAATTGAACAAGCGTTGTCCAAAAAGTGAGAACACAAAGAGAGGAATTGCGACACCAAGCATATATACAATCATGACGAGAATAAGGTCAAACGATACCGCACGCGTTGCAGCAAGAGTAGCGATAGTGGCAAGTATTGGTCCGGCGCATGGGGTCCACACCACACCAAGCGATAATCCTGTGAGAAGCCCACCGCGAAATCCAGAATTTCCTGATCCTGACGAAGGAGAAAATTTACTGCTTAATTTTGATACTGCTCCTTCTAAATAGGCGCCGAATGCGGGAATAATTAAAGTCAAACCAAGCACGGCAATGATGCCAACTGATATATAGCGAAGCCACTCGGTGTCAAACGGGATGATTCGCACCACATAAGCAATGGAAAGAGTAAGAATTGAAAAACTTATGACAACTCCCAAAGTTACCCCCAGTGGTCGGCGATGTCCACCGGTTGCAGACGAAGATAGAACAATAGGGAGAATGGGCCATATACAAGGGGCGGCAATAGTCACGAGACCCGATAAAAACGCAAATAATAACAGTGTTGTCATAAGCAGTTAAATTTATATTAGGTGCTGTCCCGCCTTTGGCGGGACAGCACAATTGTTTCTTAATATTCCATCGCTTCAGTAGGTGATGTTTCCATCATTTCTTTCTCTTCTTCCATCATAACATCTTCTTCTTTGACGCTTTCATCTTCCATCATAACACTCTCTTCTTGTACTACTTCATCGTTCATGGCGGGTGTGGCATCTTTTTTCATCATTGTCCAGCCAAGAAATCCAATGATCAGTACGCCAACGACTACGAATATTAGTTTCATATTCATATATAGTTCACCTACCTCTCTAGAATGTAATTTATAATTGCGTTCTTGTATATATACTTCCTATCACCTTAGCAAGCATTCCTATTACCAATGCAAACACCAACCACATATCGAGAGTATGACTTAGTGTTTGAACTATGATTCCCACCACAAGCATCGTGGTAATGGTTAAAAATGCATATCTTCCCACGATAAATTTATGAAGATGCTCTCGTTCATCTGTAGCTTTTTCTTTCCATAAAAAGGTTCCAAAAAGCACAAATGCTATAATGAATATAATAAGAATCACCATGTGAAGTGGAGTTGGCATCCAAAACATGTAGGGATTTGCAAGTAAGATAAGGGCAATAATCAAAATCAGGGGCAGGGTTATGTCTGATAGGTATTTCATAGTATTGGTTAATCAATAAGTATGGTAAATAATTCTTCTACTGTTACTTGAAAATAACGAGCTAGTTTCAGCGCAAGTGCCACCGAAGGGGTATATCTCCCCTTCTCTATGGCAAATATGGTCTGTCTGGTTACGCCTATAGCGTCTGCCAAATCTTGTTGAGTTATATTGCTTTTGGTTCTTTGTTCTAATACTCGACTTAAAACTTGTCCTTTCATAAGAGTAGCACGAAGAATTTAATATGTAAAGTTTACTTTACATATGAGAGATGTCAAGAAGGTTTGACGCCACAAAACATATACGGTATAATTACCTGATCACGATGACCAAGTTAAGTAGCCTAAGGTTTCGACCGACCGCTGATCTTGGTCTTCTTTTTTATCAGCGATTCTTTTAGCTCAGATATTTCTACAATATATTGGTTGAATTTTCGAAGAAGACTTGAGTATTTTTTATTGGGAACAAGTACACGACGAAGTCTTTTCTGATCTACCAAATACTCAATCAGACAATGAAAATCTCCATCTCCTGAAACGATGATAGCCTCATCGAAATGATCCTTCTCTATCATTGTGTGAAGAACAAGTTCGGCGTCGACATTCCCTTTGATTTTCGTTTTCCCACCCGTATGAAACTCAAGTGTCGGTTTAAAAATAAGGATGTAGCCATGCTTTTGTAAATCTGCATAGAGCATCTCATTGCCAGATACGTGCCCGATAAAAAGAAATGCCTCCTGAACGCGATACTTATTCCTCAAATAAAGTCGAAACTTTTTGAAATCTAGTTTCCACCCCATACTTCTGACGCCCAAATTCAAATTTTGACTATCTATAAACGCATAAATGATGGGATTTTTCCTTTTCATTACTATAGAGGTTTAATTAATCTGCTTCCCCATCTTTCTGAGTACCGCCTTCACAACCCCATGAATTTTAAGTTCTTGCTTCGGATAAAATGCAGGGTATGCTGGATTTGCTGCTTCAAGATGAGCTTTGCCATTTACCTTTTTCAAAATCTTTAGAGTCCATTGATTATCTATCTCAGCAAGGACGACATCTTCCGCTCCCCAACTTCCTTTTTGTTCTATCACAACAAGATCTCCTTCAAAAATACCGGCGTTTATCATACTATCGCCAGTTACTCGTAATAAGAAAGAATTGTCAGGTTTTTCTATAAAATACTCATCAAGTGTGAGGTAACTCTTGTCTTGTTGTGCAAGGATTGGATATCCAGCTTGGATATTTCCCAAAAGTGGAATACCAAAAAACCGTTTGGTTGGTGCAAGTTTTCCTTTAAGTTTTTGAATGAATCCCTCATCGACCAGTTCTTGAATATATTGGTAAATGGTACGTTTTGATGGAACGCCAAAAATTTTCAACATCTCAGAGTATGATGGTAAACGTCTGTTCTTTCGGAAGAATTTTTTGAGTGGAGTAAGAATATCCTGTTCCATAGGTATATATTGAAATATTATTAATGAATTACCATAGTATATGAAACGATTGTTTACTTGTCAATGGAACAAAATGCATCATTTGATGTGAGAAGTTCCGGTAAAGAAAACGGTGTTATTTGAAGGTCTATTTGATACAATTAGCACGTTCTGTTTCATCCGAGGAGGAGTCGCATAGTGGCCTAGTGCGTTCGCCTGGAAAGCGGATATAGCCGTAAGGTTATCGCGGGTTCGAATCCCGCCTCCTCCGCATTGAAAAAAATCTTACTTACTTTTATTCTATTGATAATAGTTTTACTTGCTGTAGTTCCATTTATAGTAAATCAACAAACTTTAACTCAAATATCTCTTTCATCTTCAATTATTTCTTCTCTTTCGTCGTTAGTAACTTTGGTAATAGCACTACTTTTATTTAATAGGTTCGGAATTGAAAACAAGCTTCTTGAGAAAAATCTCGAAACTACAGAAAGATTATTATCTGAGTTAGGTAAAATTAGAATCATATTCAAGAGCAACAATATTTTAATTCAATTCTTCCCATTAAGAAAAGAGTTTTATAGACAACATAAAGAAATCAAGGCATATATGAACATGAAAATAATATTTTCTATGGACAGTCTAAGAAATTTAGGGGGAATCAGTGAGTTTGCGTATGATCCTTTTTTACCCAAAAGCATAGCAACTGCTCTTAAATCCTTTGAATTCATGTATGGGAAAGTGGTATCTAATACAAAGAATAAAAGTGATTTTCTGCAAACTGATATTTATTCATCAAACGTTGAGGTGTTATATAATGAAAAAGACAACGAGAACACCTATCATTTAACTTGCAATTCCCTGCGGTCTTGCCGCAGGGATACCTTTTAGGGAAAGATTG
>PFSC01000015.1 GCA_002788865.1 Candidatus Roizmanbacteria bacterium CG_4_9_14_0_2_um_filter_39_13 | reverse complement strand
AACAGCTACGCTGTTTGATTGATAAGAAACCCCGAGCGTAAGCTCGTGGGTAGTTTCATAAATAATTAATTTTGCGATGCTTCAAGGATATATCCTTTAAAAGCTCCTTCTTGAAATATTTGTATGCTTTCATTTTTCAATTCATATTCTATTGAATCAGTTACGACTACTTTATATTCTGGCTTCGTGTCGTTTGATTCATCAGGGTAAATCCACCCAAAAAATTCATCGGCAAAACTCTGTACTGGAGTAACTCCATATGTTTTAAATAAGTATCGCCACCCACCATACGGATGATATTTTCGTGGGTCATTGCCATATACCTCAAGTGAGAATGGTTTGTCGCCAACGGTATTCATCATAGATTGAATTAGTTTTTTTCGTGTAATCAATCCAAACTGCTCTTGGTTTGAGGTCACAACTGTATACCCATTGAAAAAGATAAAAAACAACAAAGAAAGAATCAATACGATATTGTTTACTTTTGATACAACAACCCCAATTACAATACTGAAAAGAATAAGAAATCCCAAAAGATAGTACTCTGCCGAATATCCAGAATAAAACATGAAACTTACCATGAATAAAGCTAAAGCTGAAAGGATGTGAATATTTATTGCGCTTTTATTTTTAAATGCAATATATATAAACCTCAACAGTATTGCTGAAGATAACAATATAAGCCATGGAATTGCAGGAGAAATGGTACAATGTGCACCAAGGCATTGTTCATTTTGAATGTTCGTGTGTAAGTTTATAAACCACACTCTGCCTATTGTTTGAAAAAAAACAACAATGTGTGCCAAAATAGATGCCATGGATAGACTGCTCTCTCCTCCACCTCGGTTTGCGATAAAGAGCAGTGGCGCTCTCAGGTTGTCAAAATTATGTGCAAAGTCAAAAACAAGCATTGGAATTGTTAATGCAAGATAACCTATACCCATTCCGATCCACGTGAAAGGCCTGATTTTTTTAATGTTCCAAAGTATTGAAAAAAATATAAGCGGGAAAAGGACGACGAGTGATAAGTGTGCATTCAGTGAAGCGCCAACAAGAGCAGCAGTCAAGATGTACCATTTTGTATTCTGTCTTCCTTTGATAAGACTGTACACGATCCAAAGAGTAATAAATGGAATGGGTGTTGGATTCCAAAAACGACGATCAAAGAAATTTAAAAGAGCAGATCCTCCATAGATCGTCATAGCAATAAGTGCCGTCTTATTGTTAAATAAATTGCGAGCAACATAATAGACGCTCAAAGTCGTGACCAGTCCAAAAAGAACTGAAAACCACGCGAGAGATGTAGGATCTCCTTGTGATAGTTTGAAAAGAAATGCGTTCAAGTAGGTAAACCCCGGACCAAGATAATAGCCGACATTTGAAGCGCTTACCCCTATCCAGATGGGATGAAAGTTTTTGACCTGTTCCCAGGCAAGACTTGCTTGATACTCTTCATCAAAGTTGAAACTGAAAAATTCGGTAACTTTCCATAGTCGCAGAAATGCAATGCTCGCAAAGACGATAAGGGGAAGGAGATATGTCTGTTTTTTGTATTTTTTTGCAGAGATATAACCTTGTAAAAGAGATGGAAGAGCTTGAGGTTCTTTCATTATTTGATACACAAATCTTCTTGCCGCACAAACAACGTTTTCAAATACATTAAAATTCTTACCTAAAAAATATCCATAATTAAACTGCGTACTTTGAAAAACTTCCTTTTCAGAAAAATTATTTCGAGTTCCTCCTCCATTATGTTTATGGTGATACACAAGCGCATCGGGTAAAAATATGAAAGAATTTTTATATTTATGAGAAATGCGATAACCAATATCGACTTCGTTATATGCATATATTGGGGCCGATAACCGCTCGTCAAAACCTTCCATTTCCTTCAAAATAGATTTTCTATACGACATATTACATCCATAGGGAAAATCGACAAATGTCTGTTTTTCATATGAAAAGTTTTTTGTAATCACTGCTCCATACCAGCGAATTTTCCCAACTTGATTATCACTTGATACTTTTTCGCCATCGTTTATCACTCTTCCTGCTACGGCATAAATCGTTTTATCATCATACGCTTTCAGATGAGTTTTCACCGTTTTTTCAGTGAT
>PFSC01000088.1 GCA_002788865.1 Candidatus Roizmanbacteria bacterium CG_4_9_14_0_2_um_filter_39_13 | reverse complement strand
GCAACGATAAACTGGAAATTTACCAGCGCAATGGCAAAAGAGAAGTTTAAATTACATAATAATTAAGGTTATTAGGTACTAGATATCCATTATTTTTACAACCATTAGATTGCAAGACGAAGTATATCCATCTATTCAATAAAGATTCGTACAATGCTATACTAGTAACCATGTTTGTACAACGGATAAAGAATATTGGACACATGATGATTGCAATTCTTGCAAACATCTATTACCGTTTTCCAAGTAGAGAAATCACTGTCATTGGAATCACAGGAACAGATGGAAAGACTACAACGGCAAATCTCATATATCATATTCTGAAGTCAGCCGGAAAACGCGTATCAATAATCTCAACAGTTTCTGCAGTGATTGGTTCGCAGGTGCACGACACAGGATTTCATGTGACCACACCATCATCGTTTGATGTTCAGAAATATTTACGTCAAACAGTATCAAAAGGATCTGAATATTTTATACTTGAGACTACGTCACATGCTCTTGATCAGTATAGGGTGTATGGGGTTGAGTTTGATTTGGCGGTTATTACAAATATTACTCACGAACATCTTCATTATCACGGTACATTTGATAAGTATGTTCAGTCAAAATCAAGACTGATGCAGTGGTCGAAAAAAACGTTCATAAACAAAGATGATAGTTCATACGAATCTCTCCTGAAGTATGTCGGGAAATCTCACATAGAGACATATGGGATTAAAGAAAGTGCCGATCACTCTATTGATATATCCAAGAAGATCGGGATGCCGCTTGCTCGTTTTAATATATACAATTACCTTGTTGCATATCTCATCTGCAAAGAATTAGGATTGCAAGACTCCGAAGTCATTGATCATATGAGGACATTCACACTTCCCGCGGGGAGGCTTGAAGTCGTTTATCAAAAAGAATTTACTGTCATAGTGGATTTTGCTCATACTCCAAATGCTTTATATGAAGCCTTATCTTCGATTCGAAGCACGTATGTCTCAAATGGGAGACTCATCCATGTGTTTGGTGCGGCCGCATTTCGAGATGATGAAAAACGAGCTCCGATGGGCAGAGAGAGTGCGACATACGCAGATCTTACAATTCTCACAGAAGAGGATTATCGTACGGAAGACCCACAGGAAATTGCCGCACAGATAGCAAAAGGGTTAGAGCAAGAAGGTTTTCAAAAGGTAGATCGAGGTGTTTTTGGCACGGAGACGAAGAAGTATACTGTCATTATCGATCGCAAAGAAGCCATTGTGAGAGCATGTGAAGTAGCAAAAAACGGCGATGTAATAGTCCTCACCGGCAAAGGACATGAGATGAGTTTGAATAGAAATGGAGAAGAATATCATTGGAATGACAAAGAATCGGTCTTACAATTCTTGAAGGAGTCATGATTGACTTTGATAATACATCAGGGTTATTCACCTCTACACAAATTGGTAATACGATTTTTCATGGATTTGGATCAAAGAAAAGTGGAGGTGGAACAAAAATCGAAACTCTCCATAATCTATTCAAAACCATGCAGCCTACGTCGGTTGTCATTCCACAACAAACTCACTCGACACATGTGAAAACTATAGGAAAAAATACTATACGGAGTGGGATATTGAAAGTAATGGATACAGATGCTTTGGTTACAAATATATCCCGAGTTGCTCTTACCGTGGTAACTGCAGATTGCGTTCCAATCATATATTCCGATAGAGAACATTCGATAGTTGGTATTTCTCACGGTGGATGGAAAGGAACGCTTCAAAATATCTCTAAAAACGTAATCGACTCTATGTGTGACCTTGGAGCAAAAAAAGAACACATTTTGGTGACAATCGGACCATGTATCGCGGATTGTTGTTATGGAATATATGGTATGCGACTTGATGACTTTGAGCAATCATTTTCTGCAGATTGCATTGTTACGTCAGGGAATCGGGCATATCTGAATTTGGTCAAAGCAAATAGGGAAAATCTTCTTTCATCAGGAATATTACCAATTAACATTGATCAGAGCCTTACATGTACTGCATGTGATGGTGCGCGCTTTTGGTCATATCATCGCGACCATATGCTTCATGGAGAGATGATCAATTTCGTGATGCTTCGATAATCTCTTTTTGTACTTTTTTTGAGATGAATTAGTTATAATGAACTATGTTTACACATGCACAACATATATTTTTCGTTGGGATCAAGGGTGTTGCTATGGCAAATCTTGCCCGTATGATGGTGCAAATGGGTAAACGAGTGAGTGGTTCGGATGTTGACGCACCGTTTATCACCGATGAAGTTATTGAAAATAATTCCGTGGATGTAATTCACTCATTTGAAAGTGAAGATCTTCCTGATGATGTGGATCTTGTCGTATACGCCGCTTCTCATGGTGGAAAAAGTAATGCTCAGGTTGTTGAAGCGGAGAATCGCAACGTACAAGTTCTTCATCAATCCGAACTTCTTGGACAAATGATGAGTATGTTTGACACATCAATTGCAGTAGCAGGTTGTCATGGAAAAACTACTACCTCATCACTTCTTTCTTATGCATTGATAAAACTTTCGCCAGGAATCAGTTATATGGTGGGGGCGCCTTCATTTAATGGGCATGCAGGAGGAGATTACAATGGCACTCAATACTTTATTGTTGAAGCCGATGAGTATGGTATAGATCCACCTGACAATATCACACCAAAATTTCATCTTCTGCATCCTGATTATGCCATTATTACCAATATCGACCACGACCATCCCGACGTGTATCCAACGATAGAGGACACCAAGAAGGCATTTCATATCTTCATGAATCAAGTCCTCCAAAAAAATATCATCATGCCTCAGCTTATCCTTTGTGCAGACGATACAAATATTCGTGAACTAAGTAAAGAACTTCCAAAAGATTCATATAGCACGTATGGATTTTCCAGTAAAGCAGATGTGCACATTACCAACGTAAAAACAACAGATGAGTCGATGACGATATCTATTTCCAGCAAACTCTTTGAACTGAAAGACAGGCAGTTACAAGTCGATCTATTTGGAGAAAAGAATGCATCAAATACTGCAGCTGTTCTGACAATGCTTTTTCATCTGGGATTTTCGTTCGAAAAAATAGGCGAAGCAATGTGTGGTTTTACTGGTGCAAAACGACGATTTGAATACATTGGAAAGTCAAAAAAGATTGTACTTTTTGATGATTATGCACATCATCCTGAGGAAATTGTCGCAACAATCGAAGCATCGCGGTCACGATTTCCAAAAAAGAGAGTTATTGTCTTATTTCAACCACATACCTATTCTCGAACAGAACAACTGAAAAATGAATTTGTGCAGGCATTTTCCAAAGCCGACAAAGTAGTGCTTCTGCCCATTTTTGGATCTGCACGAGAAGTAATAAGAGAAGATTCTATCACTTCTGAGATACTTGCTCAACTTGCAAACGGTTCAAAAAAAAATAGCGTGATCTCGACAGAGTCAAAAGATGATGCACTTATAAAGATGGAGTCGTTGATTAAACAAAATGATCTTGTTATCACGATGGGGGCAGGAGATGTATATAAACTTGGTAAAAGTATATTAGAAATTGAATAAATATTCCTATGCAAATAAAAAATGAAAAATTCGACATTCTCGTGCAGAGATTTGGTGATCGAATAGAAATAGATAAAGATCTTTCTCAGTATTTTACGCTCAAGCTACACATTATTGCCGATTATTTTTTTGAAGCGAAATCGGTTGAAGATTGGAGAGAAATAATGAGCGTAGTAGATGAATATGATATTCCCTATTTGATAATTGGTGGAGGATCAAATATTGCGATTTTTCAACAGAGAATTTCAAGATTGGTGATTCAAAATAGATTCGTTCAAAAAAGTGTCGAGCACGAAACAGAAGATTATATAGATTTGAAAATTAGCTCAGGATATTCGATGAGTCGCTTGGTCAAGGAAACTATTGAATTGGGATATTCGGGGTTTGAGTATCATCAAGGCCTTCCTGGGACTTTGGGAGGAGCCATATATATGAACTCAAAATGGACAAGACCTCTCTCATATGTCAGCGACCCACTCCTTATTGCAACAGTCATGGACCAAGATGGTGCAACTCGGAAAGAAACAAGAGAATATTTTGATTTTTCCTATGACTATAGCGTACTCCAAAATACTGGCGAAATATTTATCGATGGAGTGTTTCGGCTGATGAAGCATGATGTTCTTGATCTTCGAAAGCGTTCGGAGGAAGCACTTTTGTATCGAAAAAATACACAACCATTTGGAGTCTCAACTGGAGGGTGCTTTTTTCAGAATATTTCTGAAAAGGAGAGGGAAAAGCACAATCTTCCTACAGGATCTGCGGGATATCTCATTGACAGCGCAGGACTCAAAGGGAAAATAATTGGAGGATTTCAAGTCTCTGAAAAACATGCGAATTTCATTGTGAATATAGGCGATGGTACACATGAAGATTTGAGTGAACTTATCAATGTAGTAAAAAGGACTGTGAAGGAGAAATTCGATGTGGATCTCAAAGAAGAAGTGAGGATAATTTAGTACTAATTTAGAATTTAGAATTTAGAACTATGGAAGATGCATACGTCATAACAGGAGGAAAAAAATTAGCAGGAGAGATACATCTATCTGGTGCGAAAAATATTGCTTTGAAGGTGATCATTGCAGCGCTCATGTTTGAATCTGAAGTCATTCTACACAATATCCCACGGATTCAGGATATTCATGAGCTGATTCATCTTCTTGAACTTCTTGGAGTAAAGGTTGAGTTTGATGGAAGCACAGTAAAGATTGATCCAAAAAATATCACGTCAAATACTGTCGACTTATTACATGCCTCAAAAATTCGTGTGTCATTTCTTCTTTTCGCACCACTTTTACATACATTTGGAACTGCAATAATTCCAAATCCAGGAGGTTGTCGGCTAGGTGCACGCTCGATAGATCGAGTGATAGATGGCCTCAAATCTTTGGGAGTGAAGGTGGATTATGATTCTGAAACTGGCTATTATAATGCAGAAATGAAGGGTGATCCGACTGGTGGATATCGATTTGATAAACCGTCTCATACCGGTACAGAACTCATGATTATGATGTCTGTTTTTGGTAAACAAACGATAAAACTTGAAAATGTTGCACAAGAACCTGAGATTGACGACTTGATCGCAATGCTCAATGAAGGTGGTGCAAAAATACGAAGAGAAGAATTGGATATCATCATTGATGGAGTTGAGCGCCTTGTTCAAGTTCGACCGTTTGAGATATCCTCAGATCGAGTAGAGGCAATCACATACGCCGTTGCAGGTATTGCATCGGGAGGAGATGTCACTATATCCACGATTTCTGAGCGATATATCAAGTCATTCAATGACGTGCTGGAAAAAACTGGAGCTGGGGTTGACAATTTGGGAAATGGGAAATGGAGATATTATGCGAAATCACTCCGCTGCGTAGACATAGAAACAGGTCCTTTTCCAGGATTTCTGACCGACTGGCAACCGCTTTATGCAGTTCTCATGACTCAAGCTGAGGGATACGCAATCATCCATGAGCGGATTTTTGAGAATAGATTTAGCTATGTTGAAGAGCTTATGAAACTTGGTGCAACGATACGATACGTAGAAAAAAATATCTTGGATCCAAGCGAACATTATCACTTCACATATGACCCTGTAAAAGTATATGCACAAACAATTGAAGTTTCTGGTCATCAGGATCTTCATGGTGGAGTCCTCACAGTGTCGGATCTTCGTGCCGGGGCAACTTTGGCTATTGCAGCGCTCATTGCCGACAACACATCGTATATCAAGGGAGTGAGCCACATTGATCGAGGTTATGAAAATTTTGTTGAAAAAGTAAGAATGTTGGGGGGAGATATACGGGAAATATAGTTTAAATATTGTTAAAAAAGTGATCACCTCTTTTCTTATGAGCGATTCAAACGAACTTGTTCCGAACAGAGAGCAGCTACAATATCCAAATCGTGCTGTAAAAGCAGTTATAAGTAAAGATGGCAAAATTTTACTACTTCAAAAAACACCGACAATAGTAGATGAAATTGGAATTTGAGATTTACCTGGAGGATTGGTGGAAGAAGGGGAAAATGATAATGTAGCGCTTATTCGAGAGGTAATGGAGGAGACTGGAATCAAGATAGAAGTTGGTAATAAACTTGGCACTTGGCAATTTCTTCGAAGAAGAGATGGGACCATTGTTTCAGCGACGAATTACTTAGCTCTACCTGATCCACAACAAGAAGAATATACTCAGATTAGATTATCGACAGAACACTCTGCATTTTCATGGTTTGCTCCCCATGCTATCTATGATTTACCTGTAAAAGATCCTAGTTTTCTTGTAGCATTGGGTTTGACTACTGATAAGAGTTTGCTCAGTTAAGTCCTAAGAGCCTGTTTGAAAACTCGCTTGCCAGAATGACAATCTATTGTTTTCAAACAGACTCTGAGTAGTGATTATGCATCTCTGAGGCGCAGTAATATCTTCAATCTTCCAAATAATCATGAAAATAGCGTATAATTACACTCACAAATATTGAAAAATATGGAAATGCATTTTACCATACCTAAAAAAAGACCTTTTAAAAATGTTTTGCAGTTCAAAATTACTCTGTTGAATACAAGGCCTGCTGTATGGCGGAGAGTCACCGTTCCGGAAAGCTATACATTTTATGACCTGCATGTCGCAATACAAAACGCCATGGGTTGGACTGATTCGCACTTGCACTGTTTTGAAAAGAGAGATTCTCAAGCTAGTCGTTGGGAATATTCTGTAAAAGTCGATTGTCCTTATGCCACAGAAGAATTCGGACAGGAAGAAAATACTATCTATACGACCGAAGCACCAATTAAGCAGTTTTTCAAAAAAGCAAAAGATAGCATGGTATATATTTATGATTTTGGCGATAATTGGGAACACGAAGTCATTTTAGAAAAGATTTTCCCCAGAGAAATGAACGTAAAATACCCCATATGTCTTGATGGAAAACTTGCATGCCCGCTTGATGACTGTGGCAGTATTCCAGGTTATTATGCTTGTATGCAGACTTTCAAGGATCAAAAAGACAAAGAACTTTTGGAATGGATGGGCGATTGGAATCCAGAATATTTTGCTCCTCAAGATGTTATTTTTGAAAATCCTCGAAAGCGCTTTCTGGAAAGTTGGGAGTAAGAAACGTATGTATCTGTATTCAACAGCAACATAGATGTTCTTCCAGCAATATTTTTCTGTTACAATATCTGTGATATGGGAATGACAAATGTTTCGATGAAAATCAAAAATCCGCAAGACCCAAAACAGGAATACGAGGGGAGATTTCTGGTAGATAGCGGAGCAACATACACCGTAGTTCCGGCAGAGATATTGAAGCGGTTGGGGATTAAACCTCAACGAGAAGAAGAATTTTCATTAGCTGATGGCTCGATAATCAAACGTAAAGTGGGGAGTGCAATGTATGAGTTTGAAGGAAAAGAGTCTGCGGCACCGATTTTGTTTGGTGAAAAAGGAGATAGTCTCCTGCTTGGGGCGTTTACGTTGGAAGCGCTTGGATTGACTCTGAATCCTTTATCCCGCACATTGCATCAGGCAATTTTAAGGATGTAGGAATCCATTTAAAAGTTCTTATTCCTGTACGCGCTCATAACCGACTTTAGCAAGCCAACGTTTGAAAGGTTCTGCCTTTGAAGAGGGAATTGACTGGATAATACGAAAAATACCTTCTGTATTGGCACATCTGATTTGTTGTTTCCCTCCCGCTGTGTCTATGAAAAGGGGGTGTTCAATTTGAACCCACCCTTTAGCAAGTTCCTCATCACGATTGAGCATGTTTTTTATATATTGTTTTGGATTTGTGGAATCAGTTAAAGCCTCTATTACGTCAACAATCATAAGTCACCACCCATTTTGGTGAATGGTTTTTTTGATATTTCTTCCTTTTAAAATGGAAATTTTTGTTTCAGTCATGTGTTTCATTTCTATTTTTTTTCAAAAGTTTTTTTACCTCTCGGTCAAAGTCGGATTCTATGGACTGACTTTTATTAAAACCTGCATACTCAGCGAGCGCTTTATTTTCTGCTTGTGTGTGGGAAATTTTTCCCTTGCCAGCAAGTATCTTATATTCATTAAAACTCAAAAACTTATTTACGCCTTCTGCAAACTCTGCCATTGTGAATGCCTGTCTGTTTTCGATCAGATTTTCAATATAGTCAAAAAAACCAGATATAGTTCGTTCGAGTTTTTTGATTTCTTTTTCCGATAAATAATTTTTAGCGATAGTCACATCTGACAATAAGATTCTTCCACTAGGGCTGTGTTTCCAAGTGGTCAATCCCATAAAGGGCTTATTTTTATCCACTTTTTCATAAATTATTTCTGCTGCGGTTTGACCGGTAATCGCAAAATGAAACATATTTTGCACTGTTGCAAAAAAATCTTTAGTCGTTTGAGAGTCTGGATTGTAGTCAATGCTACATTCTGAGAAGATATCGGTGATTTGTAGATAAATTCTACGCTCACTCGCTCTGATTGAACGGATTCTTTCCAGCAATTCTCGAAAGTAATCTTTTCCGAATACTCGCTCTCCTTGTTTGAGCCGCTCATCATCCATCGTAAAACCTTTAATGATATATTCCTTGAGGTGTTCTGTTGCCCAAATACGGAAATGGGTTGCTTGTGTAGAATTTACTCGATAACCTACGGATATAATGGCATCAAGATTGTAAAATTTTGTTTTATAGGTTTTTCCATCAGTGGCAGTGTATTCCAAAATGGAATGAACTGAATTCTCTTCCAATTCTCTAGTCTCAAAAATATTTTTGAGATGCTTTGCAATAGCTGGTTGTTGTACTCCAAAAAGATTCGCTATTTTTGCTTGGGTGAGCCAAATATTTCCATTATGAAGAAATATCTCAATTTTTACTTTTCCATTGGGGGTTGTATAAATCAAAAACTCCTTAAATCCATCTTGCTTGACGATTTGATTATTTTTTTTCATAAGTTCATCTTAATCACCTGAAACCAAAAATCCCGCGGACACTTTTCAAATAACCTCAATGTAGATGGTGGTAAATAAAAGTGTTTTATTTTTTAACCATCCCCCTAATTTATTATTGACTAATTAGTTTTTTCTAGGGCAAACCGTTCATCATCCATATAATGAAATATTTTTTTAACAATTTTATTGATATCTTCATAAACATTTTTTTGTTTAATTTGTCTTATTTCATCGATATAACGTGTTGTTAGTCTTATATAATCGATCATACCTAATATTGTTGCTTGTTTAAGTGCCGAATCGGAAAAAGTATTTCTAAGCTCATTTGTCATATATGTTAGAACATCTGCGGGATTTGGATGATTCTTCCAGGATCCATAAGTATAACCAAGTAAAACTAAGTAAAACTAAGTGTATGTCATGCTTTTCGAAAACTTTTTTCTTAGCTAATTCAACCCACATTTTTTCAGCGGATTTTCCCGACCATGAATGCATAAAGTCTTTACTTTTTTCGTGCCAAAATTGGGGTTTCAGTTTTTCTATCCGTTTCATGAGATTGGCCATTTCCTCTGCGGATGGAATCTTATACCCAAGTCTTTTCCGATGTTCAATTTCTTGGTAAGCTTGGATATAGAAAAAATCTTGGAATCGTTTAGCCATCTTCTCCTTGCTTTCTAGTGTAGTGTTTCCATCATCCCTTTACAACGATTGACTTTTTCAATAATCTCATCTGCGGTTTTTGTCCAGATAAATGGTCG
>PFSC01000002.1 GCA_002788865.1 Candidatus Roizmanbacteria bacterium CG_4_9_14_0_2_um_filter_39_13 | reverse complement strand
CTAGACTTCCACCTGTAAAGCGGAAAAAGTCCATGTAATCAACAATCTGCGAGAAAGGTAATGCAAAAATGAGCAAGCCGGAATTAATAAAACGCAGGTTTCTATCTCTAGTATTATGTCTTTTTTGCTTAAAATAGAAATACAAGGCTAGCGCTGTAAAAACAACAGCCATCCACCAGAAATAGACTTGATAAGTCTGCAAAAACATAAGAGGCAAAACATTTGTAGTAATACCAAATATTGCTAAAGTAGAAACTACACCCATACAAAGCCAGTGGCAGACATTGTGCAGGCTGCCAACAGCCCCAAATACTCCGGTGGTTGTCCCTCCGCTTGCAAATATTCGATTCTTTAAAGCCAATGCTTGGGTCTTCATACAGTCCTCCTTACATCAATTTTGCAACTTGCCACTACACTTCTTGACACCAGAAGTAGTGAAAGCGAAAGAAGTGCAACTGAAAAAAGTGATAGTGGAAGAACATACTGCCTAATAGTCGTGTTAAAAAAGAGAAGCTGGGTGCCAGAAAAGCCAATAAATGAGAGTAGTGCGGGCAACAGTAGCGGGGCGCAACAGGACATGGTGGCAATACCTGTCATCAGCCCCCCAAGACCAGAAGCGGAAGTTTTTAGGCCGCTTTTGGCTTTCCGGATGGCAAAAAGTTGCATTGGTACAACCAAACCTGAAAGAACAACAAGGGCAAAAAGTGTAGAGAGACGGAGTAAATTAAACTCAATAAATGGTCCTTCTGGGAAAAAAGTTACCATGCCAGTACCCAGCACAAAGAATGTGCCAAAGAAGGTAGCAGCTAAAAGCCCTATAAAGGTATTCCTTTTGTCATAAAAAACAATCTCTATTGCTTGTAATTTAGTCATAGTTTCCTCTCATGGAACTTGTACAACAAGCTCTGCAATTTTAGGGTCATTACAGACGTTTTCAGGCTTATTGTTTGTTGCTTTACAAAGATAAGCTGTAATAATATCAGCCTCTCTGTTTATTGCTGTTACATGAGGGGCATTGGTATTGTTTTCTATATCAGCCTTAACCTGTTCATATGTTTTTCCTTGAATAAGAGAAGGGGAGTAGCCTGAGGAAAGCTGGACATATTGACCGTTTAAGAATAAGAAAGGCACTCCTCCACGAGGATCATATTGATTAAACCATTTTTTCTCAAAATCTGCCAGCTCTTGCCCTGGAATAGGTTGACCATTTCTATCAGCAGTTTCTTTATGAGCATAGCTTATATATTGACTTTCATATTTGGCATTAACAAAGTTATAGGTAGAAATTCTGGAAAAACCGGCTTCTTCAACTGCGCTCGTATCAGGCCCAAGTCCTGACCAGGTACCAAAATTAGAAAGTGCTTGAACAATACTCCAGCGTTCAGCTGCACAGAACGGACAAAATTGGGCTCCCACATAGAGAAAGTAGGGTTTATTATCTAGTTGAACTGGTGTGTCCGAAACTTTTTTAAAGTAGCCTAAAGATTTTGAGGTACTCGGTGTTGTTGTAATAAGTGAGGTGGTTTGCGCAGATGGTGCCTGTTGGGAACCGACCCAGAGTTGATAGCCGATAATAGCTACTCCCGCTAAAATAAATATCCACATGAGGGGGTTTAGAAGAAACTTCGGTACTGAAATATTCCAACCTTTGGGAATTTGTTCTTCTGTCATAGCCCATGCCTCCCATCTGATCCTGCGCCGCCATGAGTTTGGTGTCCGAGCACGTCCTCGTTGCCGGTTGCAAGAAGATAATCTTCTAACACTCCTTTTGGATACCAAATACCCGTCCACCTATATGCTTCGCCCATGAGTTCTTCATTGGTATATCGATCACCATAGTTTTGGAGCATATATTTAAACATTCCTCTCCATGCCTTTGCATGTCGGCAACCACATCGTGCTATGGCTGTGACATTACTGGGTCCGCCACAGCAGTAGTTACAAGTAAATGTATTAATGAGCTGGTTGTAGCGATTTTGCAAGTCTCCGCTTATGGTAATACTATCTTCGTATGCTCCCCATTTATTTTGAGCATTAATGGGGTCATCAAACGAAACATCATCTGGGGCATAAAACGGTTTGCCAGTGGGAATCATGACAACTCGGGCATCGGCAAGAGCATCTCCAGAATTAGGATTAGCAGGTACTTCGATAATTGTTGGTTGTTCAACAAGTGATGTAGTTCTGCCATCGGAATTAAGCTGTGGGGCAATAATCGTATAGGCCGCTGCTGTTCGAATACCAAAAATCCTACTTGCAAAATTTCCACGAGTCATGCCCATACTTGCCATAACCTGACTCATGAGTAGTTGGTTTATAAAAAAAACTGAGGCAAGAGCAAAAACAAAGATTTTTTCTAAAGGGAAAACTGAAATCGTACCCTTATGAGAAAAAGAATGAACTGGTTTCTGAGCGACAGCTTGACTAGACATATCCTTCACTTTCCGAAGAGGAACAATTTTACACTCATTACAATCCTGTGCTTGTACCACTTTTTTTGCTCCATAAACTGTTGAGCCAATTAAAAATGCTAAGCTGAGCAGTTTTAGCTCTAGTCCCTGTAGCGGTAAAATGGTGAACCCAGCTACAATACCAATTGCTGAAAACAAAAATGCTCCACATACCGGACAGCCCATGCCAAATGCTGCTACAGTCAGTCCTCCAATATTGGCACCCAAGGTCTTACCGGTTCCTTTTTGAGAATATCTAAACAGCCATACAGTAATGGCAACGCTTATTCCTGACAGCCCAATAATAAGGAGTGTAGTGATGATAAATGTAACACCATACAAGTAACTATATTGACCAAAATCTCCGTTTCGCATATTTTCCAGGAATGTTGGTATTGTCGTTGTCTGATAGAGTAGCCAGTAAGAAAGGTAACCCACCCCTAAGATAACACCGAGAGCTATTTTTCTATAAAAAGGTTCTCTAAAAACAGTTTGTAGTGCGTTGATTATTGTTTTCATATTATTGATTAGTATTTGCAGTAGGCTGTGCTGGACGAATAACTTGATTAGTACTTAAATCTTTATATATAATATTTCCCACCTGCTGCACTGTCCTAAAAACATACCATCCATCTTCTTCAACAGTCCCAACATTCGGCCAAACGCTCTTGAGATTAGCATAGGGATCCACTTCTGGAGATAGCAGAACGGTAGGAACACTGGTTATGTTATAGTGATTCACAAGTCTTTTCCCTTCTATCGAAAATGTATCCACAGTACGTTCAGATCGTATGCCTACTCCAAACCCTTGAGTGAGAATATTTTTATGAGTATCTTGCGGGCTGTAACAATCTGGACAAGTCGAGTCGGTTAAGTAAACTACATCGATAAGTCCAAGAACTTCTCCTTTTTCAATATCCCGGTATGGTAAGAAAAGATTGCGAGCAATGTAGGTCTCATCTTGTTCAATAGTACCGATGCGATCCCAATTATTTTTGACCTCTTCATAAAAACCTATATCAGAGGAGAGTAAAAATGTAGGAACTTTAGTAATCTTATACTTGTTAATAAGACTTTGTCCTTCTGATGAACTCCATTCTATTTCTTTCTCTTCGGTAATTTGAATACCTGCATTTTTATATGCTTCTATGGTGAAGGTAGGATTCATACACTGCGGACAGGAGGAATCGGTAAGATAGGTTACTGTCACTTTACCCATTTCTTTCTGTGTTTGAGTATCTACAAATACGGGAGGGACATTGGTAAATACGAACGTTTTCTCCTGTAGGGTACCATTGCTTTCAGCAAATCCTTCGAAACTCTTTTTTGCCACTTCACCAGTAAGAATATAGGTTGGAACTCTCTTGATATCAAACTGTTCAATGAGTGCCTTCCCCTCCGGGGAATCGTATGCAATTGTTTTTTCTTCACTTATAGAAACATTTTGCTTCTTAAGTTGAGCTATAGCATCGTCAACATTAAAACAATCCACACAATCAGATATGGTAATTTTCGTAAGCTCAAGGTTAGCTGGTCGATCATCCTCTTTAGCTTCTTCTATCTTTTTTTCTATGTTGGCAAGTGTTTTTGTTGCAAAGAGTGCTCCTACGACTGTAGTTATAAGTGCTATTGCTAAGAAAACTCTTGGCCATGATACTGCTATTTGTTTATGTGTATGTATTGTTTTTTGTTTATCCATAATGTTTGATCACCAATTTCTGGTGCTATAACTTTCCTTATCAGGCAAATTCCCCTTTGTAATTGTTGTTGTTGTTTTAGCATCCTCCAACCATTGATTCAGGGACGTCTGCACTGCTTCCTGTTCCACCGGAACTTGTTGTCGTAGCTGCTGGTGCAGCCTTAACCGGTGTTGTACTGGCTTTATCACTAATGCGAACGAGCTGAAACGTCTGGAACACTGTTATAAACGCTATCAATCCGAGAACTGCAACTTGCATGTTTGGTTTTGGAATTTGCAATGCGATAGTCTCGCTCTTTTTTTCGGGAATTTGATGCATTGCATTTGACTCTGTTTTATGTTCTTCTTTCATAAGATCACCACCTTTCTATTAAGTTAAATTATTAATAATATTTTCATCTTTATCAGGTTTTGTATTGTTATTACTCTTTCTCGTGCAAGATGAACAGGAATTGTTGCATTTGTTGTCTTTCATTGCGTGCATTCCAAATAGCATGCTCAGTGGACAGAGTGCAAATAACGCAAATGGAGCAAGACTCGCAATACCTGTTCGAAACTCTGGTAAGAAAACATATCCTCCTATAAGTAGCACCCCTATTATTGCGCCAATTTTTAGCATTGTTTTTGGACTACACATGTTTTATTTTTGAACAATTGCACTAATACGTAACTCTACCTCTCGATTATTAGGATCATTGGTTGTAAATATCACACTTCGTTCTACTGGTCCTTCTACTGGCATGAGATGTGGTTTATAGATAGCTCGAACAACCGCTGACTCTCCTGGTTCAACGGTATCTTTCCACCGTCTTACTTGTGGTGAATTATGCATTACCATATTGAATTCAGGACTTTTTTCTTCGCCAATGATAATCTCGGCATAGGTACACATACAGGAAGTCCTGACGTCGCTAATCTCCAGTGGCGCGTCGCCCGTATTGGTGATATTAAATTCAGCAGGATAATCTCCTTGTACCGCTATTTCACCCAATTCTATTTTTTCAGTATCCACTTGAAAGGAGGGGGTACCGGCTTGCGTATCATTTGCCGTAAAAAAGAAGAATGCACCTACTACAATCCCAATGATTCCCCCAATTATCCATACAGTTAGTTGCTTATTTTTCATATATTCCGATTGAACTCAATAATTAATTTTGCTCCAGGTAATACCAGAATCCTCGCTTGTATATATCTCACCATCATTTGTTGCTGCAAAAACCATCTCAGGATTTTCAATATCAAACCATAACGCACCGACATCCTTCAATTCTGAACTCACTAGATCAAATGTCTCACCCGCATCTGTTGTTTGATATAGTCCATCTTTTCGTGCAAGAAGCATGGCATCTTGGTTCAACGGATCTGCTGCAAGGGAATAGATGGTCTCACTGGTGGGAATAGCTTCCGAAACACTCCAGCCACAGAAACATGCATAAGAGTAGTGAAGGCCTCCTCCTGTAGCAGCTAATAGATAACCAATCTGAGTTGAATTTTCTCTTTTTGCATTCGTGTCCATTTTTGTAATGGTAGGCATATAGGTAAAGTTATTTACCTGAGGGTTTTTTGGGCCATCATCCATTTTGTACCACTCATTACCACCGTCATCTGTTCCGTAAAGACCATAGCCAACAGAGTAGACGTAAATGCGACTTGGATCGAGTGGGTTCATAGCCAATCCATGAATATCACGACCGTCTATTCCCGTATCACTCTTTTCCCATGTAGCACCAAAATCACTACTTTTAAGCAATCCTGAATCGTGGGTTCCAGCAAATAAAACTTTGTTTGTAGCATCGTAGGCAAAATTCATGAGCTTGTCGTCAGGATTTACATATTCATCGCTACTTTCTATTTGAATGCGTTCAAATATCTTGCCATTGTCGGTGCTTTTGAATGCTCCGGTATGAGCACCCATGAGAATAGACTCATCTGTCGGATTCCTAAAGACAGAGTGGATATGTTCATATTTCGAATTTGTTGTTCCTCCTGAAACACCTTTGTTTTGAGAAAAAAAGAAAACAGCACTGCCTACAACAATAACTATAATAAGCAAAACAACCAGAGGATTTGCGAATATTGATGTATGAGGAGTTTTTGATTTCATATGCCTGCTACATAGTGTAGTAGACAACTCGTTCATTTGTCAAACGGATATTTGAGTTAATAAGAAGGAGCTTCGTATTTTGGAGCTAAGTGAGAGGAAGCAGGCGTGAAGAGTTGTTCCGGTGCTGTCATAGTAGACATACTGGCATTATGATGGCATTGCTCTCTACAGGAGTTATCCACCGAACACAAAAAGAAGGAGGGTTCCTGTGAGTCCTCCATATGGAATGCGTCAACCGGGGTTTGCAGAACAAAAAAACTGACAATCATAAAGGCAACGCCGGTGATAACGCTCGTGTATGAAAGAGAAAGTTTATGTTTAATTTTAGAATTAGCCAGTTGTTTCACCCTGATTTCTATATGCTCAGGGTGAAAAATTGCTGGAACAGTTGCCAAGTTTAATTGTGCTTGAGGTTGGGCAATAATCTTGCGTAAAGCACCTCTCAAAAACTTAGCGTCTTTTTGTATCTCTATAGTCCAACGGTCGGCAATGAGTTCGTTGGTTGCTTCAATGTTTCTGTACAGTTCATGAAATATGGGGAGAAAGAAAAAGGTTGAAGCAATGGTTTTTCCCAACAGAATTTTCAGCGGATCGCGGTTAATTAAGTGTGCTTGTTCGTGAATCAACACAGCTTCCAATTCTTTGTCGGTCAAGCTTTCTACTAGTTCCTGACTAATAATGATCTGAGGCCTAAACAATCCAAAACAAAAAGAGTACAGGTTTTTATCTTTCACCAACTGAAGTCTATTATGAAGTCCCAGAGAACCGGCAATTCTTTGAAGTCTTTTGTTTAAGGGAACTCTTTTTGAGACGGTTTTTCTAAGCAGTAAGTATGTTCTAACCAGTTGTATAGCAAATGAAATTAAACCCAGTGATGCAATAGCCCATACTGAAAAAATTAATGCCCCGGGAAGAGAATGGGGAATCCTGAAAAGAGTATTCGAAATAAATTGTTGACAAAAATAGAGTGCCTTAGCTGAAAAAAGTGGGTAAGTTTTTATCAGGAGCGCAGTGATGAGTGCTCCTACCATTAACGCCAGAGACAAGAGGGTAACATAGCTTTTATTGAAATTAATTCTTTTTCCCATAATTTCATTTTTCGTCCAGTATTTCCAGCAATTCTTTTCGTTTTTCCGGATTTAATTTCTGGATTTCCTTTATAAAATGCGTAACTGCTTCCTGGCCCAACGAAGACACGGCTGCAGAAAATATATTGTGGACCGATTTGGCTACATAATTTTCTTTGCTGATTCTAGGCCGATAAATATAACTATCGCCCTCCATTTTTCTACTAAGCACACCTTTATCAACAAGTCTTCCCATAATAGTCATAACTGTAGTGTAAGCCAGCTGTTTCTCCTGACTGAGCTTGGTCAGGACATCACGGACAGTGCCCGTTCCAAGTTCCCAGATAATGTCCATCACTTCCTGCTCCAGTTCACTAAGTTGTTTAATTTTCATATGCCTACTACAGATAGTAGATGGAATGAACATTTATTTCAAGCCATCAATACGTTATTTTGCCATCATACCAAGCACCGCTGAAACAATGGAAAGAACAACGCTGAAGATTACCGCCCAAAGAAATCCGACAACGGTAAACCCATCAATAAGCTGACTTGCAAACCAGATAAATGCACCGTTTATGATGACTTGAAAGATCCCCAGAGTCAGCAAATTTATGGGAAGAGTCAATAGGCCAACAATTGGCTTAAGAAACGTATTTATGATACTCAAAACGACCGCAACAACAACCGCCGTGAAAAAACTATCGATCGTTACATTGGGGAGAAGATATGCGGTGATTGCGACCGCAAGAGCGTTTACGAGGAGTCTGACGAATAATTTCATATATTTATGATAGCAAAAACAATAATTACAGTCAATATACTCTTCAAATTGTAAGAGTTCACTCTTCTTGACACACGTTGTCATTCCCGCGAAGGCGGGAATCCAGTTTTTAGACTATTACAATGATCTGGATCCCCGATCAGGTCGGGGATGACAGCAACAGATATTTGATATATTTTAGTATGGTTTTGTCAAAGACTGTGAACTCTCACTTCAAATTGCTATAATAACCTTCATGATCAATGGTCTTATTCTTGATATTGATGGTGTTATAAGCGGTGATAGAAAAGGGTACAACTGGCCCAATCCCCATCCTGAAGTAATCAAGGCAATAAAAAATATCCACACCAAAGGAATACCGGTATGTCTTTGTACCGGGCGCGGATCATTTGGTATTCGTCATCTCGTGAAATTGTTGGAACTAGACAATCCTCACGTTGGTGACGGTGGCGCAGTTGTTATTGATGTTCTGGCAAATAAAATTATTGATGCACATTATATAGATCGCTCTATTTCAAAAGCAATCGTCTCGAAACTTCTAGAGAATCATCTGTATCTAGAGCTCTACACGACTGATGGATACATGATTGAGCAGGGTACCGCTTGTGGTATTACGCAAAAACACGCCGCAGTCTTAAGACATGAACCGACTCAAGTATCATCTCTTCTCAAAGAAGCATCCACACAAGAACTTATTAAAATCATGCCCATTGCTAATGGTCCTGAAGAAAAAGAATTAGTAATTCGTTTATTTGAACCATATAAAAATCAACTCACGATCCAATGGGGAACGCATCCCAGTGCAGATCCTTATGAATTTGGCATCATTACGAAAAAAGGGGTTTCCAAACGTACTGCTGCACAGAAGCTTGCTCAATCAATGAATTTGGATCTAAATGACGTGCTGGGAGTTGGCGACACCATAACCGATTGGGATTTCATACAACTGTGTGGGTATGCAGGAGCGATGAAAAATGCAACCGATGATTTGAAGCGAAATGTACTCACAAAAAAACATTCGGTGATCGGAGGATCGGTAGATAATAATGGACTTCTTGATATTTTCCGTCACTTTAAACTTATTGATTGATCTCAGTCTCGCCTCTTCACCAATCTGACTGAGGTCACCATCTCCCGAATTTCTCCATCAGTCCCCGTGATTTGACGCATCCCGCTTTTTTGATAATACTGAGTGAGATAATCTGAAAGTGCTTGTTGCGTCTCTTTGACTCCGGTGCGCAGATCAGTCACTTTTTCATCAAGAAGGGCAACTCCCGGGTCTTTAATAATCCTGTCTTTTACTGTTTTTTTCAGTTTTTGTACTTCTCGTGCTTTTTCTGAGACTTCTGAATACTCGGCATCATTTTCAAATGCATCTTTCAGCATGGCGTTTTGCTCTTTGAGGCTTGATTGAAGTTGTTCAAGATCGAGTATGTTTCCATTTATGAGATTTTCAAGGCGCATGATGGACTCAAATTTTTCGCTGGGGTTAGTGGTTTGATCATTTATATCTGACATAGAATGTACACTATACGAGAACAAGTACGATAAAGTCAAGAAAGTTATTTGAACAATTATTCTTGCCAATGTATTGATATAATATCGCATGGGTATTAAGCTCCAAACATATCGTAAAAAATTTGACCA
>PFSC01000195.1 GCA_002788865.1 Candidatus Roizmanbacteria bacterium CG_4_9_14_0_2_um_filter_39_13 | reverse complement strand
CTATTTCAACAATCTGGATCCGTCCCCGTGAAAACGGGGATCGGGTCGGGGATGACACAAAATAATAATTGATGTATTGTGATATGGTTTTGTCAAAGACCCTGAACTCTTACGGCAATGATACTCCCCGACGCAGAGCATCGGGGAATTAGACCCAAGATGGTATTAACCGTAGGTGGAAGAACTGGAAATGAAAGTGTATAATCACATATGAATAAAATTCTTATCACAGGTGCGGGCGGATACATCGGCTCGGTTGCTATCTCTCTTCTTTTGGCGAAAGGATACATGGTTATTGCGGTAGATAATTTCTCAACAGGTTATCGGGCACCACTTGACCTTCTCAAAGAGAAATATCCTGACACTCTCAAAATATACGAGGTAGATTTGCGAGGATTTTTCTCCAACATATTCAAAGAAAATTCAATTGATATTGTTCTCCACTATGCCGCAGCGTGCAGTGTAAATGAATCGATGCAAAAGCCTGAGCATTATTTCTCCAACAATACTTGTGCCACGCAACGGCTTTTGCACACCATGCTCGATCACAATGTGAAAAACATAGTCTTCTCCTCCACCTGTGCGGTATACGGCGAGGCTGGATATGTGCCTATTGACGAAAATCATCCCACCAAACCAGCCAATCCGTATGGCGAATCGAAACTAATGTCAGAAAACATCATTCGGTGGTATGGCAAACTCAGTGGACTTAACTATGTTATCTTGCGCTACTTCAATGTTTGTGGCGCTACCGATGACGGTACAATCGGCGATAGCAAACATCCATCCCCTCATCTCATGCAAAATGCGGTGCGCGGCGCTCTTGGCATTGAGCCATTCAACCTCACGTGTGGGAAGTTTGATACCGCAGACGGTACACCCATACGCGATTATGTCAATATAGTCGACCTTAACGAAGCGCATATTTTGGCAGTAGAACATTTATTATCTGGCAAAGAAAGTCAGATCATTAATTTGGGAACTGGCACCGGAAATTCGGTTATGGAAATTGTGCAAGAGGTAGAAGCTATTACCGGTAAAAAAATCGGTGTCAAACTCGGTGAAGTACGCAAAGGTGAACCGGAAAAACTTATTGCTTCAATTGAAAAAGCTCAAAAAGTTCTTGGCTGGAAACCTACACATACCCTTCAAGATAGTGTCCAATCACTCGTGGATTGGTACACGAAACACCCGCAGGGGTGGGAGTAAATTACGCAGAAAACAACTTCTTTATCAAACTAAATGCTCGGTCGACATATGCTTCTTTCAGAATGATTGTAAATTCAGAATTGGTAGATACTACTTCCGCAATCTCCATACCATCCCATGCCAAAATCTTGAGGATCATATAATACACACCAGGAATATGGACAATATCGTCATTGAAATGAACGGTAATAGAAGAAAGATTATCTAGTTCAGATACCATTTTTTCGTCATTGAAGAGTTCTTTGATGATTGACTTATTATCTCGGTTACTTATGATGGTTGTTTCAAAAACACCCTGTGTGATGGTAGTGAAGTTTTGACGGTCTTTTTTAAGTAATTTGATTATCTTAATCTGATTCTGGAGTAACGTGTCAGAATTTTTAAGGGTAAGTTCTATAAGGTTTGAGCGAACAATTAAATCTGGAGTGTTATCCAATACTTTACTCAGTTGCGATTTATTTGCCAATCCAGACTTCAGTCTTTTGAGCGCCATCACAATCGAGCCTATTTCTACCTCTTTCATGGTCTCTCTTTCCACTTCTTCATGCATATCTCTTGCAAGACCAGTGTAGTTAATAATATTTTTATGCAATGCTTCACCTAAGAAAGGAGATCGTTGAATAACCTGTCGTACGACCTGTGGTACAGTTATCATGTTAGAATTATAACATTTATTAGTGTTTTTTAAAGTTCTATAGGTTTTTTTGACAGGTATACCAAGCCGCACTACACTTCAGGTTATTATAAATATTCTTTCTTATGGCAATACAAAATACAACGTGTCCTGTATGTGAAGCATCGGTGGAAATTCCAGAAGGTACGGTAGAGTCTGAAGTACTCACTTGCGCAGATTGTAGTACGCAGTTAGTAGTTGATAGCATATCAGCTGAAGGTGTTCAGGTTTCTGAGGCACCTGCTGTTGAAGAGGATTGGGGGGAATAATATGATAACTATTGGATTATTACATTCTACAATTCGCGGAGATGAAAAGCTGATCATTGCGGCGGCACGAAGTCGTAGCGTGGATTTGATTTTGATTGATATACGTGAGCAGATTTTTTCAAGAGATTGTTGGAACCATAGAATTGACGTAGCATTAGAAAGATCTGTTTCTACTGTGAAGGGAATGTACGCAGTTGATTTCATGGAGAGTATCGGTATTCCTGTGGTAAATAGCTCTGCAGTAGGGCGGATCTGCCAGGATAAATTCCTTACCTCATTAGTACTCAAAGAACGTGGCGTTGCAACGCTTGATTTTGGTATGGTTTTTTCCTTGGAACAAGCAGAAGAGTTGATAACACAACTTGGTGGGTATCCGGTGGTTCTGAAGCCACCTACCGGATCATGGGGACGACTCTTGGCTAAAATCAATGATCGTGACGCACTGGAAGCACTTATTGATCACAAGCAGATTCTTGGTTCACCAGATCACAAAGCATTGTATCTTCAAGAATATATTGCAAAAAAAGGCCGCGATATTCGAGCATTTGTAATAAATGGCGAAACGATTGCGGCAATTTACAGAGATTCAGCTCATTGGATTACCAACACAGCCCGAGGAGGAAAGTCGAGTAATTGTCCCGTTACGCCAGAATTATCTAAGCTTTGTAAAAAAGCATCAGATGCAATTGGTGGCGGTATACTTGCTATGGATGTGGTTGAAACAGACGACGGACTCAAAATAATAGAAGTAAACCACACTATGGAATTCAAAAATTCCGAAAAGCCTACGGGGGTAAGTATTTCTGGAGCAATAGTAGATTATTGTATAAAAGAATTAGGAATTAGGAATTAGGAATTATTGCATTATTCATGTTACAGATATCTATATATGGCGGATCAGGGTATGCAGGTGGTGAACTTCTGCGCATCTTACTTGGTCACCCACAAGTAACCATCAAAGAAGTCACCTCGCGGGCATATGCAGGACGATTTATCCACGCTGCTCATCCGAATCTTCGGCAGGTTTCTGAGCTGAAGTTTATTCACCCAGATGAGCTTACCGAATGCGATGTACTCTTTGTAGCTTTGCCCAATAAAGTATCAATGACTCTTATGCCTGAGCTAAAGAAAAAGGCACAAAAGATCATTGATCTGGGGGCAGATTTTCGGCTTCGAGATCCTGCTCAATTTGAAGATTGGTATCACACCAAACATGCGCTGCCATCCATGATGTCTGAATTCGTGTACGGTATAGCTGAGCTTCATCGGAGCGCAATTCAAAAAGCATCATACATAGCCTGTGGTGGGTGCGAAGCAACGGTAAGTATCTTATCACTGTATCCGCTTGTCAAGCACGGTCTTATACAAAATAACATCATTATCGATGCCAAGATGGGGAGTTCTCAAGCAGGACTCTCTCCTACTCTTTCTTCCCATCATCCTGAACGCTCTGGGGTTGTTCGATCATACATGCCCACGGGACATAGACATACGGCCGAGATTTTGCAAGAATTATCGTCTCATTTACTACTGGATCCTTCGGATAAACCTCAGGATGACAAACCATTAGATATAGCCATTTCCGCTACTGCTATAGATATGGTGCGCGGTATTCTTGTTACCATTCACACAACTCCTCGTGAGGGTTTGACAGAAAAAGATGTGTGGAAAGCGTATCGAACAGAATATGGTGCAGAGCCATTTATTCGTATAGTCAAAGAGCGCACTGGAATATATCGGTACCCAGAACCTAAGTTGCTTCAAGGAACGAATTACTGCGATATCGGTTTTGAGATGGATACCCGATCAAATCGTTTAGTGGTTATTGGCGCAATTGACAACCTAGTAAAAGGTACTGCAGGACAAGCTGTGCAAGCAATGAATATCATGTGCGGTTTTACAGAAACGACCGGATTGGAATTTATCGGATTACACCCGATCTAATACTTTTATGTCAAAAATCAAACTTACCAATAATTTTAAGGGTATTATTGACACCACTCTTCGAGATGGACAACAATCCCCTCTCCTTTTTGATACATATACATATCGATTTTCTTTGGATGATAAACTGACGTTGGTGAAGGGACTTTTAGAATCTGGCGTTCGTATGTTTGAATTTTTTGCACCAGTAGTAAGCGATATTGAGCGAGATGATTTTGCTTCGATACAATCATATATTCGATCCAAGACAGATGATGTTATGTTACTTGCCCATTGTAGATGTCATCCTGCAGATATAGAACAGGCGCTTGATGCAGGATTTGATGGCATCAACTTGTACATTGGCATTACGGAACACGCACAAAAGTATAGTCATGGAATGAATTTTTCAGAAATAAAAGATAGAGTGATACCTGTTATCAAAGAAGCGCGTAAAAATAACCCCGACTTGTACATCAGGTTTAGTGTTGAAGATGCATTTCGAACAGACCTCACGCATATTTATGAATTGTATGACTCTATTTGGGAATACGTTAATACCTTTGGCATGCCCGATACTGTAGGAATAGCAACTCCGACTATGGTTTATGATAGAGTAACGGCTTTAAAAAAGCGATATCCTACGGTTGACTTGGAGTGTCACTTTCACAATGATCGTGGATATTCCTTGGTGAATGCGACGACGGCTGTTCTAGCTGGTGCATCATATATAGATACCTCAATTTGGGGAATGGCCGAACGGTCGGGAATAACCTCATTTACCGGTCTGTTGTTTAATCTTTTTCAAGAAGACAGGGCACTGTGTTCGAAATATAAAATTGAATTATCATATCCCTTAAATGTATTGATGGCATCTATTCTCAAATATCACGTTCCATACAACGAGCCAATTTCCATCACAAATAGAACTCATACGGCTGGAGTGCACCAGAATGCAATGATTCATAATAAATGCATGTATGAAGCAGTAGATCTTGCAGATTTTGGTGTGACAAAAAATCAGCTACTTTTGGGACCTTTGAGTGGTTGGAATTTAATATATTATTTTTTACGGGAATTTCATTTTATTGACATATCAAAAGAACAAGCTCGTGAAATTGCACAAGAATTTAAAATGAGCGCACATACCATTGGGCGTGGTAAAAAACCTGAAGCTGTCTTATTAGAATTGGTTCGTCAAAAAAATTACCAAAAAATACCCGTGCAAGTCCGAGATCTTAAAAAACGCATTGAGCACTTTTAGTTAACAATATGATCATAGTTAAGGTTGGTGGAGGCAAAACAATCAATTGGGAATATATTTGTTCCGACATCACATCTCTCATTAACCATGGAGAAAAGCTCGTGATAGTCCACGGTGCTAGTGAACTTCGTGATGAAATAGCCATAAAAATGGGAGTACCATCGCAGACCGTCACTTCTCCGTCAGGAATATCGAGTGTATATACAGATCAAGCAGCGCTTGATATTTTTCTTATGTCATATGCGGGGGTTGCAAATAAAACGATTGTGGCTCAAATGCAAAGTAATGGCATTAATGCTCTTGGATTATCTGGAGTGGATGGCAGACTATGGGAAGCACAAGCAAAGCCCAATATGATGGTGCAAGAAGAAGGAAAAAAGCGACTCATTCGAGATAATAGAACAGGAAGAGTTGAAAAGGTAAATGTATCACTCATTCATCTGCTTCTAGAAAATGGCTATGTGCCGGTGATTTCTGCGCCAGCTATTAGTTACGATTCCCAAATCGTAAATACAGACAACGATTGGGCGACAGCGGTCATGGCTGGGGCACTTTGTGCAAAATCCGTTGTGTATTTATTTGAAGCACAGGGACTGATGAAAGACATACATGATTCGTCATCAGTTATTCCTACAATTGATAAAAATGGGCTTGATAGCTTTATGAAATTTGCTCAGGGTCGGATGAAGAAAAAAGTAATGGGAGCGCAGAAAGCGTTAGAGCTTGGGGTTGACTCAGTTTACTTTGGAGATGGTCGAATAGAGCATCCGATATCGAATGCTTTGCAAGGGAAGGGAACCGTTTTTAGTTGACAATGCTGTCATCCTGAATTTATTTCAGGATCCAGGAAAAATATAGTATGAATTACAATCTTATCCAAAAACAATTTCTTGCTTCAACCTATCCCAGCCGTGGCTTGACAATAGTTCGGGGAGAAGGAGCATACCTCATCGACGACAAAGGCGAAAGATATCTAGATATGTTGGGAGGGAGTTACGGCGTAGGTATACTTGGATATGGTATTCCAGAAATTATCAAATCCATACAACTTCAAGTAGAAACTCTTATTCCGCTTCACTCATCGTTTATCAATGACAAACGCTCACAAGCTACTCTTCATCTCATCAAACGTATAAAAAATAGTGGATTCAAATCTTTACAACGTGTATTCTGGTCAAACTCTGGCACAGAAGCAGTGGAGGCGGCACTTAAATTTGCCGTGCTTGCCACCGGGAAAACACGCATCATCGCTGCCAAAAATGGATATCATGGCAAAACATTGGGGTCACTCGCGGTAAATAATTCGGGGAACGGGAAATATCAAAAGCCATTTAAAAAGATGTTAACAGCCGTAGACACTGTTGAATTTGGCGATATCACATTTCTTGAAAAAACCATATCGTCAAAGCATGCTGCAGTTATTTTAGAACCCATTCAGGGTGAAGGTGGCGTCATCATTCCGCCCATTGATTATTTCCCCCTCGTATCTGAACTCTGTCGTAGATACGGCGTTCTTCTTATTATTGATGAGATTCAAACTGGTGTAGGGCGAACAGGCACATTCCTCAACTCAGAACAATATATTGCATCAGGATTCTCTCCAGACATCATATGTATGGGGAAGGGTCTCGGATATGGGTTACCAGTTGGCGCAACAATCATAACTAATCAGATTAACGAAGCGCTCAGTAGTGGAATTCACACCAATACTTTTGGTGGCAACCCGCTTTCGATGGCTGCGGTAGATGCTACACTCACCTATTTTGATGATCATCCAGAGTTACTTGATAATGTGAAGATATCTTCAACGTTATTTGAGAAAAAATTACTCAAGCTCCAAAAAGAATATCCTCTCATAATTACCGAAATTAGTTCTGCGGGGTTTATGATAGGAATAGAGCTTGCCGTTGACCCAATAGAAGTATTAAAAGCATTACAGGAGCAAAAAATCATTGCCGCTCCAACAAGCGTCAATAGAATCAGGCTTCTTCCACCACTCCTTGTTACAGATGAAGAATTGGAACGTGTTGTGCTTACATTAAACAAAATATGTAAAGGAATTTCAAAATAAATATATGTGTCGTTTTTTACTATTAAAATCTAAGAAAAAACAAAATCCTATACCAATTATTGAGGCATTTGCCTACATGGCAAAAAAGAGTAAATCATATGATGGTGACTGGCAGGGTGATGGTTGGGGTGCAAGTTGGTGGAATGATGGGAAGTGGGAACAATATGTTTCATTGAAACCGGTTTGGGAAGATCGAGATATGTTTTCATTTATCCCCCCCACAAATCATCTTGTATTACATGCACGAAGTTCTTCGTTCCCAAAAGACAAGGAGTCAATTGGGTATAATCAACCATTTGTTCAGGGTAAGTATGCTTTTGTTTTCAACGGACTGCTGAAAGGCGTATCAGTCCCCTACCCACTTGAAGGCAGTATCGGATCGCAAAAAATCTGGTCACTTGTGCAGAAATATTTAATGAAAGATACTCCTCAGATTGCTCTCGAAAAAACCGTTCGGGAGCTCAATAAGCATACTCGTTTTATCCAGGCATTGAATATTGGGTTAAGTGATGGAAAGAATATCTACGCTTATACACAATATGCGACCTATCCTCAGTATTATCATCTGGGACATTCGACATCAAAAGAAACTACTATTGTTGTTTCAGAGCAGATTGAAGGATATGAATTTGAGGCTATTAAACAATCGCTTGTGACGAAATGGTGAGGTATAATAGAAAGTTGAAAGCGGAGTTAGTTTCCGCCAGAGGCGGATCCGCCAAATTGCGTAGCTATTGGCGGGCAGTTGGTAGAATGCCTCACCAAGACGGGGAGGTCACGAAATAATGTGTTTGCGGAGTTAGTTCAGTTGGTAGAACGTCTCTTTTCCAAAGAGAAGGTCACGGGTTCGAGTCCCGTACTCCGCTCCCGAAAAATATGGCCATTCTTATCTCTGCAGATGAAATAAAAAAAGATTTACGAGGATATTCGCCTTGGAAAGCTGAAAAATTTCATCACGAATCAGCTCAAAAAGCAGACAAGCTTTTTGAGAAAACCATAAAAGAAAGCACATTAATACATGTGGCACTACTCAATGGAGGCACGGCTTCTGGAAAGACTGAATTTTTGTCAACTCAGCTATTAGACAAAGATTGGATTATTTTTGATACCACCATGTCTTCGTCACTTGGGGCTAAAAATAAACTGAGGATGATTTGGAAAGCCAAAAAAAGGCCAACAATCTTTTCAGTTATTCCAGACGATTTAAGACGTGCCTTTGTAGCATTTCTAAATAGGGAGAGACAGTTTAGCGATATTCATTTTTACAAAACCCATTCACAATCAAGAGAAGCACTGCTTTGGGTTGTAAAAAACTATCAAGAAGTTCCTATCAATATAGTTGAAAGTTCATATGACAAACAACAGAATATGCAATTTGCATTTATCGCATTTCAAAATAAAACTACATTAATATCATTTTTTGAATCGATACAAAAAACAGAAGATGATATACTAAGAGAAGTTCAATTTTAGTTTCAAAATTATGAAAAGAATTCCTTATCATACAGATCAAAGCAACCCTCAAATACAAGAATATAAAAATGCGGTGGTACGAGGTATGAAAAATCATCATGTGGTTCTACGCAACAACAACTGGGTGGTGAAGCGAGCAGGAGCCAAACGAGCTATCAGTGTGCACAATACCCAAAAAGAAGCCATAGAACAAGCAACTTCTATTGCTAGAAATCAAGGGACGGCGGTATTTATTCATGGACAAGATGGCAGGATCAGAGACAGGCGTGAGTATTGATGTAAGGACTTTGGAGATTCCTTTGTCCCGCTCCATACATTAATCCCACTCCGGGTTTAACAGCGCTATTAAATCCCCGATGCGTAAGCTCGTGGGTTGTTTCATTTCTCCAAGCTTGTGTCATAATGCTTACTTTGTCATTCTCGCCCCGATGTTCATCGGGATAAACTCCAGCGGGAATCCAGACTGGATCCCGAATCCCTCCAGAGGCGGGCAGGCAAGTTTGGGATGACATAGGATATCCTTAAGTTCTTCCTTTAAGACTCTCTTTATATCACTCCACCTTCGCGCATGTAGCAACTGCCACAGAATGAATCATACGTGACTTTATCACCATCAATAGCTACTTGTTCCCCCTTGAAGACATACTTTCCGTTTATTTTTCGTGTATTAAACTCTGCTTGTGAGCCGCAAAAACACATAGTCGGGAGCTTCTCAACATTGTCAGCGATTTCAAACAAGCGTTTACTGCCTGGGAACATTTTCGTTTGGAAATCAGCACGTAACCCAAAACAGATGACAGAAATGTTATCAACCTTTGCACACTGATAGAGCTCACTTATTTGCTTCTCGGTGAGAAATTGTGCTTCGTCGACCAATACGCAAGCAATATTTTTATGTTTTCTTATTTCAGTTGTGAGGTTTGTATCGACTTCGGCAAGGATATCTACCTTACATGTGTGACCACCACGGGCTACTATGGTATGTTCGCTTTTCGTATCTACTTGCGGTTTTATGACGAGTATTTTCAAGTCGCGCTCTTTGTAGTTATAAGCCGTCTTTATAAGTGTGTCACTCTTTCCACTGTTCATTGCTCCGTATTTAAAATGTAGCTTTGCCATTAGAAGACATTAAACACAATATTGTGTGAAAATACAATTGGATATTTTGTTAATGGAGAAAGAGCTTGAACTATCACTCCCACTCCAAAAAAATTCATGTAACATATATCATGTACCATGAAACAATGTATTGCATTTTTTGCACATTATAAACTTCGTCTTCTTTTCCTCTTTGCATTTCTGATCCGTCTGATTCACCTCAATCAGTCTCTTTGGCTTGATGAGGCAACTACAGCGATGACAGTGAAAACATTTGGATTTTTTGAGATTGTCACTAAATTCTCTCCACACGATTTTCATCCTCCACTTTATTACTTATTCATGGATCTTTGGACCAATATTTTTGGATATTCTGAGATTGCCCTTCGAATGCCATCGGTTCTTTTCTCGATGGGTACTGGTTTGATCATCTATTTGATACTTAATAAAAATTCTGGATTCTTCGGTCGCAAGCTCTCTCAGAATGACAGTGTCGGGTACTGGAGTGTTGCATTCTTCCTATTTAATCCTCTTATAATCTATTATTCTCAAGAAGCGAGGATGTATAGTATGACCACATTTTTCATCGCCATTAGTTTTTATTATCTTATCAATTTTCTTACGTCTAACGTCAAACGTCTAACGTCCAATTTCTGGCTAATGAACTTATTTCTCATTCTATCGTTCTTTACGTTTTATGCCAGTATTTTTTATATTGCGACTGTTTGGTTGTATTTGGTACTTAAGAAACAGTACCATCTTGCCTTTTTGTCATTTGGTATTTGGATTTTGGCATTTCTTGCAATTGTTCCCTTGCTTCTTGTTCAATACGCAGGCTCGCGTGAAGTACTCGTTTTGGTAACAAATTGGTCGCTCGTATTGGGAAAGGTAACGCTCAAAAATCTCTTATTGTTTCCCATAAAATTCACGAGTGGAAGAATCAGTTTTTATCCTAAAATGCTGTATTATGCTCTGGCTGGAGGGTGGATGGGGTTCATAGCACTCATTATCATTACTGGATTCCGGATCAAGTCCGGGATGACAAAGATGGCATTATTCTTCCTCATAATCCCACTTATTCTCGGAGTATTATTCTCATTCAACTCTCCCCTACTCCAGTATTTTCGCTTTCAATATTTACTTGTGTTTTTGAGTATATTGTTGGCGCTTGCTGTTTGTTCGTTCGACACACTTTTTGCTCACGCCGTCACCCTAAAGGGACCCACGGCATTGATTCGCAAAAAGGTGTCTTCACTCACCAGGGCACGCATTATTGGCATTTTTGTCCTGATGGGTTTTGTTGGCTGGTCTTTTCTCTACCTTTTTTTTCCCCAATTTCACCGGGAAGATTGGAAGAGCCTAGCTGACGTATTGAAAAATGAAAAAGCGCCAATATACATGATTCTTTCCTCATCGGATCCTTTGAAATATTATACGCCTGAGATTCAAGCTCGATCTCTCAAGAATATTTCTATACAGGGGGGTGACAATACCATTGTGATTATTCCCTATACTGCAGACATTCATGGCATAGATTACAAACAAACCCTAGAAACAAATGGGTATTTCCATGAAGATTCTTTTTCTGTGAGAGGTTTGTCATACGAAAAATGGACTCTTGGGGAGTCATGAAAATTAACCCCTTTCCATGGTATTGTATTCCTTCAACACTGCTACAATCTGAATGAGGATCGCCACGCAGAAGGCTACCGCTATCGCAATCGGTGGACCATACATTCCCTTCGTTGGAATAAGCATATAGGATCCGACGCTTACGATTGCAAAAAATAGTACGTTTGAAATGAGAATATAGATGGGCTTTTTCACGGTATACAGAAGAAAAAGCATAAAAATAGTCCCAATTGCGCTCATGATAAATGGAATCGCAAGAATCTTTGTGACAAATATTGCAGAGTCAAATGTTTTAGTAAAGATCAATTGAAATAACATATTTGGTGTCAAAATAAGGGCGATAAAAATAGCAATCGGAATGAGCATATATGTGAGTCCTTTTTTGAAAAGTTTGAGTACTTCTATACGATTTTTGGCTGATGCAAACTGTGGAGAAAGCACTTGGGAGATGCTCACAACTGTGGCAATTATTGATAAGATGATTTTTTGGGCTGAAGCGTAGTACCCAACTTGATCTCTCAATCCAAAAAATGACAAAAGGAAGAGATCCATACGTAGTCCAACATTGTAAAACTGAGATGCGGCAAAGTAGGTCAAGGTATAGTTGAGTTTGATCTCATCTCGTTTGAACTTTGCAACTTTCATCGGTTGAATTTGCTCATAATTTTTGTAGAGAACCATCAGAAAAAATACGAGTGGTCCAATGAGGCCATAGGTCATAATGACTGTTGCAATATTTACATTACCTGTCAAAGTTAGCATTATAAGGATAACTGCCTTAACTACATTTGACGTGTTGAGATAGAGATTTGCTCGAAAAAAACGTTTTGTAGCAAATAAAATATTTGTCAAAAAATTTTGCCAAACAAAAAGAAGGATAGTGAAGGCGGTCATTGTCAGAACCCAGGTAGGTGCTCCTGTCTTGAAAAACGTATGGTCTAGGTATGGAAAGCTTGTAATGAGTACGATGATCACAATGACTGACAGGATAGTCTGGTAAAAAAATGTGCTTTTGATAAATGTGTACAGTCGATCGTCCTCTTCATGATACAGTGCTGGAACGGTCGAGTAAATCGATGCTGTGGTGCCGAATTCCAATATATTTGACATGACGTACGATAGTCCTATGAGAACGCTAAAAACACCATATTCTGCAGGCGTCATAGATCGAAACAATATCAGCGCAAAAAACGCGGTAAAAATGACATTGAGATAATTTCCCGAAGTGTTTATTATGACGTTTTTACTTGTAGGGTCTTTTATGAAGCGGATGAGTCGTGCAAACATTCTCTCATTGTAACATGAAGTTTGAAGCACGATTCATGATTCATGATTCATGAATCAAGAATCAAAAGATAAATAATTATGCCAAATCCGTATATATCGTAGTATTTGGATGATCGAGAAGAAAGCTCGCTGGGATATCGGATGTAGGCTTTTCAAGTTTGATAAGTTTCTGAAATATATCTTTTTTATCCTCTCCGGTTGCGATAAGTACTATTTCTTTTGATTCAAGTATTGTTCCTATCCCCATGGTGAGTCCATACTCTGGGACGTCGCCATACATTTTCATAAGGGCTTTTTTGGACTCTTCTGTAATTTTGATCTTTCGAGTTCTACTTGTTTCTTTTGACCCGGGCTCATTGAATGCGATATGACCATTGGTGCCAAGACCCAGGATTTGTAGATCTATCCCTCCAAGGTCTTTGATAATTTTTTCATACCGTGCGCACTCTTCAACTGCATCTTTTTCACCATTCAAGATGTGCCCATGAGCAAAATTAAAAGTGTGATTTCCATCATGAAGCTTTTGCCAAAACTCATGAAACATCTCCTGGAAAAAGCTTTGGTCTGCAGTCTGGGATATTGGATAGTATTCATCCAAATTTATTGTGTGCAGCTCTGAAAGATTCAGATGTGATACAGAAAGGAGGCGAATAAGGTGTTTGTACAGCTCTTTGGGAGAGTTTCCTGTTGCAAGACCGAGATTAAATGACCCTTTCTCCTTGATCTTCTTCTTGATTGCATCAAAAACATGAGTTGCTGCAGATAGTGAGAGTTCTTCGTGAGATGGGAAGTGTTGTATGTTCATAGTCTTTCTTCTCCTGGGTAATATGGCTGGACTTCGTTTAAGTTCGGGCACAATTGTTGTCTAGCTAAAATTCGACCATTTGAAATTAGTATATGAGCTTGTTCAGCTGTTAATTCTCCGTCAAACACCTGTAGGCTCACACGTTCGGCAAACCTTCGGAATACACATTCATTATGAGAATTACATGGATCGCACAGACGTTCAGACATGCCTATATTATACTATAGGCCTTTAATTATGTAAAGATTTATATGCCTTGATATACATCGCCATATTCCATGATTGGTGCGGTACTCCCATCGGTGCCCTGTGCTAAAATTATTACTTTATCTGAAAAGGATTACTATTATTATAGCAATCCAAAATCATATTTCCGACAAGGAGATTCCAGCTGACGAAATTATCAGCAGCGAGTGGTTTTCCTGTTTCTGCATTATAATCTTCGTGCATACCACCAGTTTTTTTTAAATCATTAATACAAATTTTTGTGATTTTTCGAGCCACATCGATTGCTTCCTTTTTAAACCCGTACTGCAATAAACCCCACATGTGGAGATAGTTACATATAGGCCAGACAGGACCCTGCCAATTTGAGTAAGGATGAATAATATTTTTCTGATTATATAATTTGTCGTCTTTAGAGAGCGTTCGAATTCCATATTTGGCCCACATTTTTTTGGGATTAATAATATATTTTTTTATCATTTTTTTCCCATCTGCGTCTGATGCGATATGCTCCCAGAGTGGAACCATATTTGAATATGAATGATGTTTAATAAATTGTTTATTAATAGTACTGAAATTGTAAAATGTGTCATCTGTCTGATCCCAAAGATATTTTTGCATATTAAGCTTGATTTCACTAGCGCGTTTTTTAAAGAATGTCGCATCTTTTTTTATGTTAAATTCGTATGCAATTTTACTCATGGCAAGGTAATTTCGATATACAAAAGTGGAGAGGTCACAGGCAATGACTGTCCCTGGCTCAAAGTTTAGTATAGAGGGATTGTTATCTGCTCCGGACTCCATCCAATTTCCCCAAACAGGGAGATCAAATTCTTTACTCCATAGATTTTTTTCTCGGTACAAAACCATTTTGACGAGTTTTGCATAATTTGGTTTTATCCATGAAAAATCCTGGAGAAAACGACTAGCCAGTAAAGCTCCCTGTGCGATAAATGGTTTGGTGAGCATCGCCCGATGATTGGTTTCGGGACCTTTCGAGGTGATACAAGCTGGCGCGTAACCATCATCTTTAACAATAGTAAAATAGTTTAAAGCCCAGTTTTTCAGGTAGATTGCTTCGGATGAAATCTCGGATGCGAGTGCAACGCCGATAAAAAATGCATCCCAGTCCCATTGTTCACTATAGTATCCTCCGGGGACAAGGTAATCGTGTTTGAGATACCCTTGGGCGCGACGTTTTACGTAATGTTTTTTTGGAAGAAGGAATTCACGTATTTCATTCATGAGCTTTTTGTCTTGAGGATTTATAGTCATTGGTCTTTTTCAAAAAATATTTATCTTTTAATTTTATCACATCAATAAGTCAGATCTGATACCAAAAAGTGATCAATTTGGATATATACTTCTTACATAACGAGCTAAACCATCTGTATCAATGTAGCCTTGTTCTACTAAATAATCAACAGGGGGAAGAATTCGATCGAGACGAGCGGGGATCATATTGTTTGGTCCTGGCATTTCTTGTATAGCTGGAACCATAAAATCTTCTTCAATTCGTGCAAGATGTCTATTAATATTTTGGTACACATATGGTGGCATACTTGTCAAGAAATGTCCCTCTTGAAATGCATACAGATCTATGGTCATAAGCATTGCCGAAATCCCTGCCATCATTGCTGCTTCTTTTGTCGGCGTATTTTCTCCATCTCTACATCTATCGGGAATCTCGACCTGTGCGCGGGAAAAACCACTTCCAGTAGCTAAATCACAGATTGCCAAATCGTACAGAATCTCTGTACCATACCCAAGAGCGTTTGGCAGGGCGGTCATTATATCCCGACGCCGAGCATATTGACCTGTTAGTGGCCAGATACGTCCGCGAACAAGCGAATGATAGAATTTTGTTACTGGTGAATTATTTTGGAGAGCTGTCAAGGTACCCATAACCTCTTGGTTATTCCTACCGTGTTGAGCGGCACAAACTTCAGCATATGCTTGTCCAGGTTTAGCTTGCGAAAGAACCCATGCAAGCCATTCTGGATGTTTGAATACGTCTGGATTTGAGATGTCGGCATCTGAAAATATGTTAAAATCTGCGCCTCCTGCAAACATTGTTCTATATATTTTGTCATACGCGAGAAATGCTAAAACAGTCCTTCCCTTACCTCTCGGCAATCTATCAATGCCGAAATCTTGGAGTATTTTGTCCATTCTGAAATATTGCTCAATATCTCCTTGGCGGATTGTATGTATTCCTTGTGATTCTGCATATTTTCCTGTGCCATCTATCGAATCTGCGTCTATAACCAAAATACTTGAAGGGTTTGTGAGGGATTTAGCATATCTCAATACTGATGCAAAAGGACTGTCGATTTCTCCATATTGGTATTCATTACGGGCTGGGACTACAATTCTTCCGTAACCATTTCTCAGGAACTCACGACCAGCCACTTGTTGTTCTTCGGTCATCTGAGCGCCTTCTGGATTCAGTAATTCGATAATCCCCAGACCATCTTTACCAGGTGCGCCTTCAAATAAAGTACTTTGCTCAGAACGCATCTGTCCGTTAGTCCTCCCTTGCATTTCTGATATCTGAGACATATATTTTTTTGATAATAATTTAAAACTATTATTTCCATCTGGGTGTATCGACAATCGGACTTTTTATCTCATTGAATGATTCATACGATAAATGCTTATTATTCCCAACCGTATTCATTCCTCCAACATATTCATCACGAGAAAGGATTGAATACGCATAATTAACTCCACCCTGACTTTGAAATACTTCAATTCTTCGCATTTTATCCCCAGCATACGGACCACTAGGATCATAAGCAGTGTAATAATTTGCAGATAACTTTTCACTTGCTTCCCATACAGCGTATCTTCGCCAAGAATCTAAATGTGTTTGAGTGGCTGGAAAGGAATCTTTATAAAAATCTGTTTCTGTACCCCAGCCTGCAGCCCATTGTGCAATTTCACCCGTCAGTGCATGATCAGGATGTCCGTCGACATCTACATCTGGATGAGGAGAATATAATATGTGTGGGTTGTAATGTCGTATAAGATTTACTCCTAGACGTGCATATTCTCCATCGGGAAAATCACTAAACCATTCATTAAGTCCGAGTTTTTCAGGTTCACTTAAATCATGCAGTACTCCAAGCCTTTGGATTTCTCCAATTTGAGCAGCTCTATAGGCTTCCCACAAACGGACTATTGGCATTGTTTTCTCACTAAATCCTCGATTCGATCTTCCTGCGGATCCACATGTGACTAGCAATTCCTGGACATGATCTCCTCGCTGAACGTGTGCGCGAGTGGTGACACCTCCGGAGATTTCCATGTCGTCAGAATGTGGGGCTAGATATAAAACCTGTTGTGGAGCGTAATTATCTCCAGATTTTTTTGCATGACAAATATCATACCATCTTATTCCAAAGGTTTCGGTAACTCGTTCTAGAGAGTATGAAACTTGCGCCATTTCATTTTCTGCTGTCTGAATGTAAGCTTGAGCGCCTTCTGGAAAAGTATAAAATTTTTCTGGCATATTTGGTGTGTATTATACAAAATATTTACCAAAAAGGTTAAGTGGATTATCTTTTTTTGGTTGGTATAAATTAATTGAAGGAGTTTACCTCACCTGCTTTGTAGTACTGTCACCTGAGATCCAGAATTTTTTTGGCAACCAAAGGAATCAAGTTTTCGAAATATTTTTTTATGTCATCCCAGGTTGCTTCGAAATAGATCTGAGGATCTGCGTCTCCTTCAGCGTCATCGAAATATAAAAGACTTTTCAAAAAATGATGAAAATTGTGCTTTTTATATGGGTATTTTTTTTCTACGTTTTTTAGCACATTTTCAAGACTATCTCCGTGTTTCAGGTACCAATAAAGATCAAAGAAATCTCGTTTTTTCCCTCTTTGACTTATCGCCATAATTTTCATGACTGCGATATCGTGAGTGTCAACAATCCTTAAGTTTTTAAGAGAATGTGTTTGTTTTCCTGGTACAAAATCTGGATAAGCGATAAAACTACACTTGACTGTGTTCAATTCACCATAAAGCGTTTTTGAATCTCTTGATGTGATAATCCAATTTCCAATTTTACTAAGATGATTGGATATTTTTTCTGTATCAACGGTATCATGTTCCGTAAAAAAATCCAAATCATATGACATGCGGTGTCCATATTGAAGAGCAAGCGCTGTCCCTCCTGCAAGATACCATTTTTCAGATGAGAGCCATGTATTTTCTTGTAGTAGTACAATGGCATCCTTTGTCTCTTTTGGAATACTTTTGAATGTCAATTTAACTGATTGAAAATGTGAGCCCATAGATTTTTTGTACTTGACAACAAAGAACGAGATTGATTGAAAACTCTTTTTATGGAGTTTTTATCGTATGTTTTCCACATCCATGCAATGTCTTTTTCATCGCCAAAATTCAACATCCTTTCTATAATATACGAGGCATTTTTTTGAATATCGATGTGTTTGGGATCTGTATCCCAGAAAAGACTTTGGCGAAATTTCATACTCCAATTATATCATTTATTCTACGTCAAACGTGGCTACCCCACCAGCTTTGCCGCGCCGTAGAGATCACTATGGAGTACCTGTTCATAGGAAGGGTGATAATTAGGAGCAAGTTCTTGAACATGTTTTTCTACGGTCTCTTTATACCGATACCCTTTCCAAAACAAACTTCCCTGCATGACAAACGTCAGATCACGATCACAAAACTCGAGAATTCCTGCAATTTGAATTGCCGTAAATGCTGCAGAATGTCGAAGGGTTTTTTTTGCAAGGCGCGAAAGTTCATGATTCTCATTATTGGCATAATCATCAATTTCTTTGGTTGAGGTGATTTTCTCAACATTGAAATGAAGTTTATCTGCGGCAATGTTAAAGTGATGATACAGGTATGCGCCTGACACCTCCTTTTCAATAAGAGCTGATCCCGGGGAGGCGGAGGCTTTGTCAATGATTTTGCCTGCCTCAGACTGCTCGAATTTGTCAAACTCCGCAGCTTCAAGGTTCACTGCGGTATGTTCATCAAGAAATATCGCAAAGTTCAAACCCGTTCCGACTACACCTGCGGCGAGTTGATTCCACGGATGATACATCATGCCCGATAGGAGAAGGCAGATCGTATCATTTGCGGCAGAAACATTGATCTTCCGAGAACATTTTTTTTCAAAGAACTGCTCAATCCGCTCCCCTACTACCCGTCCCACCAGTCCTTCAAAGGTGTTTTCTTTTGATCCGGAAACAAGTTTTCCGTCAAGTCTCCCCTCACGATTAATCGGCATCATGGGATATGCAAAA
>PFSC01000122.1 GCA_002788865.1 Candidatus Roizmanbacteria bacterium CG_4_9_14_0_2_um_filter_39_13 | reverse complement strand
CTACGACCTACTTTCCCCGTTCTGCGATTTGCAGCGAGTATCATCGGCGCTGACCCGTTTCAAGACTCTGTTCGGTATGAGAAGAGTTGGTGCCAGGTCGCTCAAGTAACCAGAAAGAACATGATACCACAGCTATCTTAAGAGTTCAACCGATTCACAAACATCAAAATCCACATTTTTGCTATAATAAGTGGTGATGCCAACACTTCCACCACCTTCAAGTGATATGTCTCATTCGTATCTGATACGACCGGATGTTCATTTCACTTCGCAACACAAAGACGAAGAAGTGATCCTCGTGATACGAAAACATCCCATCACACAGCTTGCATGGATTGTAAATAGTGTCGTATTACTTACTCTTCTTTTACTCGTGAACGGAGTATTTTCTCAGTATTTGAAAGGGAATCAACTACTATCGATAAATGTTTTTGGTTTATTTTTTATTTTTAGTTATATTTGGATAAATTTTCTGTTGTGGTACTTTACCGTCGGAGTTGTGACAAATGAACGCATCATCGATCTCGATTTTTACAATCTCATATACAAAGAATTTTCTGCAACAACAATCCGTCAGGTGAGTGATATCACAACAAAAATTGGTGGTTTTTTTGGGTCGGTACTCAATTTTGGTGATGTATTCGTCAAGACAGAAGGGTTTGAACAAAATATTAAGTTTGATGATATTCCTCGACCTTCAGAAGTTGTGAAGATAATAAATATTCTGATGAGGGATACAAATGCAGCAGGTGACGAAGGATAATTATTTACTATTGTACAATCATAAATGGAAGAATTTATTAAACTTTTGACAACATCTTCATCAGATGATTTTGTCGGATTATTTATCAAAGCATTTGCCGTGCTTTTTGCATTTTTATACCTATTGTATGCTGTTGCTGCAAGCAGACAAACGCAGATCATGAACGATACCTTTACGACAAAAATGTCTCCTATTCTTTCACTTGTGTCGTTTCTTCAAATCATTTTTGCAGGTATACTGATACTTGTATCATTATTTTTGATTTAGTATGTTGGTAGCTCGCCCAGAAGGATATAAAGGGAAACAGTATGAGAATGGATTTTCTGAGTTTTTTATCGCAGGCTCTTTTTATGGCATATTGTCTTTTGAGGATGGGACGACCGAAGAAGCAGGGAAAAAATCTCTCGAATCATTCAAAGAAGGATTGCTGTCTGCCGATATCCAAAACCTTTCTTCATTTGAGCATACGATAAGTGATCTCATTCTCAAGCTCAATTTCCCAGCTCATGTCGGACTTGCAGTGGGAATGCTTTTTCAGGAGGCTTTGTATGTAAAAACTGTGGGAGATGGACAGATATATTTCCGACGGGCAGCTACATTCGACACACTTCTATCCGGAGACAAGATGGCATCAGGATACTTGAAGCAGTATGATATGGCTATATTTACCACAACCAAGATCCAAGATTTGATTGGGAAAACAGAAGATATACAAGCATTTGTTGAAGTTGCAAAACCTGCAGATATTTTGCAAAAATTACACGATCAGGAATACGGTGATGAAGATCAGGGTTTCACTGCATTATTTGTAGAGTTTGGTCAGGCAGAAGATCCAACATCTATCGTTCCGACTCAAATAGCGCCAGAAATACCCATTGGCACAAGTTCTGAAAGTACATTTGGCAAACAGCCTCCAGTCATTGTCCAAGTACCCGGAGCCAATATACCAATATCTCCTCCTCCTGTATCATCTGTCGTCCAACCTCTTCAGGGAAGCGCTTTGTCTGAATCAGTATTTTCAAAACTCCTCGGATTTATCCGTACAAAACAGTTCACGATCATCGTAGCAGTTGTGATCCTGGCTCTTCTCACATGGAGTGTTGTGTTTGGGTATCAAAGGAGAGAAGTTGCAAAAATCAAAGCACGTATTCAGGAAATAAATCTAGATGTCGACAAAAAACTATCTCAGGCAGAAGAAGAATCCTTTTTGAATATGGATCAGTCATTGATTTTGATTTCTGACGCAAAAACTCAAGTGTCTCAACTAAAAAAAGACCTAGGAAATTCATATGTTGACGAAGTATCGCAACTTGAATCAAAAATTCAAAATTCAGAAAGTAAAATCGTGAAAAAAGAATCAAAGGATTTTGATGAGTTTTATGACCTGACGCTTGAAAACAAAGATGCAAAAGGTACCATAATCGCCAAAGAAAATGAGCTTGTGGCGATCCTTGATGCCGATCAAAAGAGTATTTATGTTCTAAATGTAGATAGTAAAGCGCTCACGCAATATACTCACAAAGAAGTAGCATCTGCCACGGCCATTGGTTTTTATAATGGCGATGTTTTTTTTATTACCAAAGAAATTGGTATTTATAAGTTTACCTCGCAAAGCAAGGTGAATACTATTGTCAAAGATGCAGATGTAAAAAATGTAGTCGATATGGAGCTCTACAACGGGAACATTTATGTCCTCGATGAAGGAGATGACGAAGTCTATAAGTTCCTAGTGACAGAAGGTGGATACTCTGATAAGCGGCCATATTTTGGCACGGGCCAAACGATAGATCTATCTGGTGCCACAAGTATCGCAATTGACTCAGCAATATATATTTCAAAAAAAGACTCTTTACAAAAATATTTATCTGGAGTTCGAGAAAGTTTTTCGCCAGAATTCCCAACAAAAAATGTGGAGTTTGATCAAGTATTTACAGATAAAAATACTGAGCAACTCTTCGTTCTTGACACAAAAAATGCATCGGTATATATTCTCTCCAAAGAAGGAGAATATCAAAGGCAGATTCAGTCGAGTATTTTTGCAAAAGCGAGTGCATTTTTTGTATATAACGATTCTATATACATTCTTTCACAGGAAAAAATCTACACAGTGTCTTTGGAATAACACATATGTTTTATGTATAATTACGATCAATGACTTCAATAATTACGTCTGAAATAGATCAAGAAATTGTAAAGCGCATCATCAATCGAGATGAACGTGCGCTCCATATGCTGTACAAAAAATTTCGTCCTCAAATATTCGGTTATATTTATCGACGAATTCCCCAGAAACATATCGCAGAAGAAATCACGCAAGATATCTTTATACAGTTTCTTGAAGGGCTTCGAGACTTCAGATTTCAGTGTTCGATCAAAACATTTCTTTTTGCGATCGCACGAAACAAATCGATCGACTACATGAGAAAAAAGAAAATAAAGCAAGTACTTTTTTCTCGTCTCCCGACATTTGTGGTTGAAGGTTTGACTCAGTTTGTCATGGATGATGAGCTCGAAAGAAAGGAGCTTGAACAAAAGTTGGCAACAACCATGCAAGCACTTCCGCATGATTATCGACTCATTTTACGACTAAAATATATGGAAGATAAATCAGTAAAGGAAATATCTAAAAAATTACTAAAAACATTTAAATCAACTGAAAGCTTGCTCTATAGAGCACGAAAAGCTTTCATAGATCTTTACAAAGTCGAAAGCTAACACATGTCTCAATCGTCATATTTAAAAAAACTGGATCTCGAACTTGAGAGAATTTTTGAACTACAACCAAACAATCTTCATGTGCCTGCCCTCACGTATATGTACAAGAAGTTGACACGACCACTCAAATCCTTGCCGATAGTATATATCGTGCCACTTTCTATTGGCTCGGCAATATTTATGTACCTTGTGTTTGGGCCGATGGTTGTACGACTTGTTTCACTTCTTCAGTATGGATTTTGACATGATTTCACGAACATCGTCTTCAGTGTTTCTTTTTTTTAGTCGTATATTTCGCTTGATATTTTCTCCGTACAAGACAATGCGATCTATCGCAGAGGATGATGACGTAGTTCAGCTCATTCTCATTATCGTAAGTATCGGCGGGTATTATTACATCGCAGACAATCTCAGACAGTATTTTCATCACCCAATCGTATTATTTGGGCTTACGACTCTTCATTTTCTTCTTACTGTTGGTTTTTTTGTATTTCTTCGTATGAGTACAAAAAATTCCAGTCAGGTAAAAATCAAACCAGCACTTCTTCTTTTTGGATATGCTCTCATTCCAACTCTCGTGTGGTTTTTGGTAAATTCATGGCTTTTTTATCTTCTTCCTCCACCTCGAACAATTTCATTTCTAGGGAAAGGATTTAGCATTTTATACATAAGTTTTTCTCTGGCAATTCTGTTTTGGAAGGTTATCGTCATGTATCTTGCGGTTCGATACGTGACTCGATTCACCTTTTTCCGCATCGTGTATAGTATGGTTTTGTACCTTGCGTGTGTGATTCCATACTCTCTCTTTCTATATTCGCTTCGATTATTTCGAATTCCATTTTTATAAAACATTCATTGAGTGAATGATTTTACTGGGCTTACCGACTATCTTATTATGAAACTCCGATTATATAAAAATCATATTGACCGGCGTTTGGACATGGAAAAAGAACTTAACCTGTCGCTTGAGATGATTGGACGTACGTTTTGTGATGACGAAGAATTGGTTCACTGTGAAAATTGTATAGGCGCTGTGGCTATTCCAGTGGGAATTGCTGGGCCGATCACAATTCATGGAGCAAATGGATTATCCCATCCGTATATCCCTCTTGCAACAACAGAAGGTGCTTTAGTAGCATCAATAAATAGAGGGTGTAAGGTGATTCGTGAATCTGGCGGTACTACGATCATGGTAGATCATGTCGGCGCGACACGTGGACCAGTTTTTGAAGTAAAAAATATCCAAGAAGGTAGGGAGTTTAGTAAGTGGATTCAGGAAGAACTTGAAAACTTGGATCGGATTGCTCAGGAGACATCGGCTCACTTAAAACTAAAAAATATTTATTCTTCACAACAGGGGAAATATGTATACGTCAGGTTCCAGTTTGATACGGATCAGGCAATGGGGATGAATATGGTTACGATCGCTACGACAAAAATAGCCGAATATGTTGAATCAAAAAATAAAGCTCACCTTCTTGCCGTTGCAGGAAATTTTGATACAGACAAAAAACCCTCGTGGCTCAATATGATAGAAGGAAGGGGTCGAAAAATATGGGGTGAAGTGATCATATCTGAAGATACGTTAAAAAAAATGTTGCATGTGACCCCAAGAAATATCGAAAAAACTGTGATCGCCAAATGTTGGGGAGGTTCTATCATGTCTGGATCAATGGGATTCAATGCACATTTTGCAAATATCGTTGCGGCATTTTTTGCCGCAACTGGACAGGATCTTGCTCATATATCTGAAGGAAGTCTTGGAGTCACAAGTGCAGAAGTATTGGAAAATGGAGATTTATATTTTTCGGTATATCTTCCTGACATACTTTTGGGCATCGTTGGCGGCGGTACAAAGTTGAAAACTCAAACAGAGGCTCGGATGATCACTAAAACACAGACAAGCGATGAGCTTGCTGAAGTTCTTGGAGCTGCAGTGCTTGCGGGGGAACTTTCACTTATTGCTTCCATTGCAGAAGGATCGCTTGCAAAAACACATGAAAAGTTGGGGAGATAGAATATATTTAGAATTTAGAATTTAGAATTTAGAATTATAGTATGGTCGGAATAGTAGATTACGGGTTTTATGTTCCAAAACATCGCATCAAAGTGAAAGATATCGCAACCCAATGGGAGAAGTGTGCCGACAAGGTAGAATTATCACTTCGCATCACCGAAAAGGCTGTTGCAAGTACAGATGAAGATATACTGACAATGGCATATGAAGCGGCCTCATCTTTTTTGACGGCAAACGACGCATTAAAAAAGAAGATTGGTGCAGTTTTTGTGGGCTCTGAGACATTCCCCTATGCCGTCAAACCGACCTCGACTTCGCTTGCAGAATGGTTGATGCTTTCACATGACTATCTTGCATATGATACGCAGTTTGCCTGCAAGGCTGCGACCGGTGCACTGCTCTCTGCGATAGGCATGGTGAAGTCGGGAGACATATCTCATGCACTCGTATGTGCATCTGACAAGGCAAATGCACGACCAAAAGATACGCTTGAGTATTCGGCAAGCTCAGGTGCAAATGCATGGCTTCTGGGAAGAGAACATGTGATTGCAGAAGTGATCAATTGGCACTCATACTCATCAGACACTCCAGATTTTTGGCGACGTGCAAAGGCAGAGTACCCATCGCATGCAGGAAGATTCACCGGAGTACCTGCATATTTTTTGCATCTTGGTGAAGCGGTCAAGCGACTTTTGGAAAAATCAGGAACAAAGCCTTCGGACTACAAACATGTGGTGTTTCATATGCCAAATGGAAGTTTTCCGCTCAAGGCCGCAAAACAACTCGGATTCACAAAAGAGCAAATGAATGCAGGATACGTCGTACCTCTGCTTGGTAATTCATACTCTGCGTCGGCGCTTATGGGACTTGTCTCAGTGCTTGAAGTTGCGCTTCCTGAAGACAAAATTCTTTTTGCATCCTATGGATCTGGAGCTGGATCAGACGCGATACAACTCCATATAACAGAAGAAATTGACAAAAAAAGAAAGAAATTCAAACAGAGTATTTCTCAAAAGGAGTACATAGATTATAGTACCTATACAAAATTTATGAATATGAAATAAATACCATATGAATTCAATAATCGGATACTATTCAACTCAGTTTGGAGAACTTTGGGATAAATCTCTTGATGATTTATTTCTAGAAGTAGCCTCTGGGATTTTGGAAGAGCTACGCATTGAAACGAAACAGCTTGATGCGATATTTGTTGGGAATATGCTTGGTGGAGTAGTGGAGCGACAACTTTTGCTTTCTGCGCATCTCTCCGAGCTTCTTGATGTCCATATTCCTATATATCGTACAGAGGCAGCGTGCGCCTCAGGAGGTATGGCTTTTCATAGCGCTCATGAATACTTGAAAAGTAACCCAAAGAAGACAGTCTTGGTTCTTGGTGCAGAGAAGATGACTGATATCACAGCGTCCGAGATCACGCAAGCTTTGGCAACTGCAGCATCACACAAGGAGCAATCAGTAGGCCTCACATTCCCTGGTGTATATGCGCTTATGGCTCAGGTATATCTAAAAAAGTATGGATACTCCGAAGAACATCTTGCAGCAATTTCAGTCAAAAATCATGCTCACGGAATCTTGAATGAAAAGGCGCATTTCCGACGACTTATATCAATAGACGATGTTCTGGAAAGTCCATACGTCGCATATCCATTGAAGGTGCTTGATAGTTCGCCAATTTCAGACGGAGCTACGGCATTGATTTTGACCAATGATCCTCAGATGATGAAAAATAGAAACATTGCGACAATTTTGGCATCAGAATCAGCCACGGATACGATCTCAATCGCTCGTCGCAGACGTCTTGACGAAATGGAATCAACGAAAGTGGCTGGAAGCAATGCGTTTAAGCTTGCAAAGCTCAGACGAGAAGATATCGATGTTATGGAGGTTCACGACTGCTTTTCGATAACTGAAATACTCGCACTTGAAGATCTTGGATTTTGGAAAAAAGGACACGGAGGAGCTCAGGCAAAAGAAATGGCTACGTACATTGAATCAGGAAATAATCTCATTGTAAATACTTCAGGAGGTCTCAAGGCTGCGGGTCACCCCGTAGGAAGTACTGGAATCAAACAAATCGGAGAAGTATATTTACAGCTCACACAGCAAGCAAAGAAACGCCAAGTAAAGAATGCATCGTATGGGCTTGCACACAATGTGGGAGGAAGCGGAGGAGTCGCAGTAGTCTCAATTTTAGGAGTATAGAATCATCAAAGGAACAAGGGAACAAGGGAACAAGGGAACAAGGGAACAAGGGAACAAGGGAACAAAGGAACAAGGGAACAAGGGAACAAGGGAACAAGGGAACAAGAAATAATAAATTTAATAAAAAAATATGTCACAAAGTCCTATCAAAGTGTGGAGAAAACAAAAAACTGATCGGCTCCTTCTTGGAAAAGTAGGTGAAATCCTGTCGTGGACTGAGATAAATGTCGCACCACCTCAATACTCTGCAAAAACTCCATATTCAGTCGTACTTGTAGAGCTTGAAAATGGGGAAAAAATATACGGACAACTTGTTGATTTCCAAAAAGTTGATCGTGAAATTGGGAAAAAAGTTCGCACAATTCTTCGTCGAAATGGCGATGTCGGTCCAGAAGAAGTTCTTGAATATACCGTGAAGTTTGTCCCACTCATATGATTAGATACTCAGCTCCAGGGAAAATCATACTGTCAGGTGAACACTCAGTTGTGTATACAAAGCCAGCGTTTGTGACGGCTGTAGATTTCAAATTAACTTTTTCCGTTCGAACATGTAAGCCTCAAGAAAAACCAAATAAAACAAAAGAAGTTGAGTTCTGTGAAAACGTAGTCAAAAAATATCTCCAGAAAAATAACACTCCTTTTCAAAATGAGCAATATATCTTTGAAATTGTTTCAACCATTCCCCAAGGACGAGGTATGGGATCTTCGGCTGCATTTTGTGTCGCGTCGGTTGCAGCACTTTTGCATTTTTATACTGCAAAAGAATATGATAAGCAAACCATAAACTCACTCGCATATCTCTGTGAAAAGCATTTTCATGGAATGCCATCTGGGGTAGATGTGAGTGCATCATGTTTTGGAGGTCTGATTTTTTATCGTAAGGAGTTTGAATTTTTGAAAACAATATCTGCACTCAATTTCAAGATTCCGAAAAGCTTCCAGGATAAGATGATTCTCATCGATACCGGAAAACCTGTAGAATCGACGGCTGAAGTAGTCAAACACGTGGGAAATCGATATAATCAATATCCCAAAAAAATAGAACGTGTTCTTGCAGGAATTGAGCGAACAACAAAACGGATGGTTGTGAGTGTAGTGAAAGAAGATATGAAAATGTTTTCTGATGCGATTGAAGAAAATCAAAAACTCCTTGTTGAGCTTGGTATTGTGTCAAAAGAGACGCAGAAATTGATCGATCGTCTGAGGCAATATGGAGTTGGGAAAGTTACCGGGGCAGGTGGATTAAAGAAAAACTCTGGGCTCATTCTTTTTTTGACAGACTCGCAAAACAAGATTGCAGATCAATTTCCTGAATTAGACATTCTCCAATTCAACCAAAACTATCAAGGCGTCCATAAGATAAAATAATTATCATGGAATTTTTTGACATTTATATCCATTTCCTGGAGTTGGCTCAATACATGTAGTTGGTGGCACTGATCCATTGTTGTTACAACAAATCGAAGAACTTTGAACACATGTTTGACCGTCGATCACACAAGAACTTGCTGTAGGTAATTCAAAGCGCCAGTTTCCATCATTATCTCTCCTTATCACCCCAAGAATGTCTCCTGTGACAACAGTAAATATACCGATGACTGCTACCACAAGTATGATTCCCAAGACTGCGTGAGTCATCTGAAGTCGGGCTTTTTCGAGTTTTTCCTGCTCCCCTCCAGAGGTCACCCATTGTACGGCACCCCACAAAAGATATATGAGGCCAGCAATGAGAGCAAATAAAACAAATGTACTTATAGTTGTCACGACAAGTTTTCCGAGACCGGTAGCTGGATTGTCAAACACCGGACCTGGGGGTTTAATAGGGCTTCCAAATACATTATTTACTCCTGCAGCAGAGATAAAAAAAACTTTGGAAATAAGAGTTGTGATGCTCATATAAATTGAAAGTCAATATTAGTAATAAAACCAAGAATATTCACAAGGAGTGCTGCAACCACAATCATCAGAATTCCAATTACCGCAAAAGTTGCAGTCTGTTGTGCCTTTTGTACTTTTTCTTTGTCTCCTCCTGCAGTTATTATGAGATATGCAGACCAGATGAGCATCCATCCAAACACCAAGCCACCTACAATATACGCAAGTGGAACAAGAACCCCCATGAGCGCGCCAATGTTTGCAAACCGAACCGCTGGGAAAGTTGTAGGGTTGATAAGGGGTGTCGGAGTCATATAAATGAGTGTATAATACTCCTATACGAAAAGCAAGATTCACACACGTACGTAAGAGTTCACACTCTTTGACAAAACTGTATCATAATATATCAATTATTATTTT
>PFSC01000034.1 GCA_002788865.1 Candidatus Roizmanbacteria bacterium CG_4_9_14_0_2_um_filter_39_13 | reverse complement strand
CGTGTTACTCAGCCGTCCGCCGCTTCCCCACCTCGGTCTTGCGACTTCGATGAGGCAACGCTCGACTTGCATATCTCAGGCGCACTGCTAGCATTCATCCTGAGCCAGGATCAAACTCTTAAAAAAGTTTAACCCTTCATAAGTTTTATAAATAAAACTCGTAAAGATTTGAATGTATTTGTTTGGAATGTTCCCGACATTATGTCGGGACTTCCTAACCCGATTACTAAACTAAGTACGTGTTGTCAAAGTGCAATTTCCGATCATTATCACAGAACAACAATTGTAGCGAAGAGGAAGACCAAAGTCAACACAATTCTACCGCAATTATTTTGAGGTAGTATAGAAGATTATCTACTTGCCTACACATGAAGTGTAAACGCATTATACGGTTGAAGGGTCGGTATGTCAATGAGAGAACTTAGAGCCTGTTTGAAAAGTCTCCTCCTTTGGAAGGAGGAGTACCCCGAAGCCACGTCTGACGTGGCGAAGGGGGGAGGTGGTTATTATCAACCACCCCGCCCTCCGAATCGGAGGACACCCCTCCTTGAAAAGGAGGGGAATTCTATACTTTCCAAACAGGCTCTTAAGAGATTGCGATTTTATATAGTTTTTCAGGTGTTTTGTTGAGTCGGATCAATCCGTAAATTGTTGCATCTGCATGGTGATCGACCACATAGGTATCGATTTTCAGCTCTTCAACAAAGTATTTATCAATTCCTTTGACTCCGGCAATTCTTCCGGTAAGTGCGATACCATTTTTGAATATAGCGTCGGCAATCTCAGGCGGTGCATTTTCAATAAGCTCCCGAGTGGCATCAACAATATGGTGAAATTGAGAAGTGAGTGCTTCTCTGACATCAGATGATTTAAGTTTGATTGATTTTGGCAAGCCAGTTTCCAATGACTTCCCCCGAACATTAATCGTATCTTCTTGATTGTCAAAATTAAGAAGTTTTATTTTCAAATCTTCACAGGTATTTTCCCCAAGAACCAGACCATGTTTGAGGTAGGTGTAGTTTGCGATAAGTTTATTCATGTTGTCGCCTGCTGACTTCAGGACTTTCTGTGTCACAACTCCTCCACCGCTCACGACGCTAATTTCAATAAGGCCTCCACCCATATCGATGACGAGCTTTGGTTCGTGAGAAAAAATATCAAAGCCACATCCTGCAGCAGTCGCGAGAGCCCGGTCAACAAGCGTGACCTGCGTGCACCCAGATTTTTGAAGAGATTCTACTACTGCTTTGCGTTCTATTTCGGTAGCAATCGCGGGAGCGCAGGATATTCCGTGGATAGGTGGTTTGAGTAGGCTAAACTCTACCATATATGGCCGGACTGCTGTAGTAATGGCATTTCGTAAATATTCGACTTGTGCGTCAAAATCATTGAGGATCCCACTACTCATGGGTCGAATGATCTTGATAAAATCAGGTGTTTTACCGACAATCGTCTTTGCTTCCTGACCAAAAAAGAGGAATTCTTTTGTGTTTGTATTAAAGCCGAGATAGGAAGGCTCACGGTATACTACTCCTTTTTCTCCAACGGCAATGCGCGTATTTGATGTTCCCATGTCAAAGTACACGTAAAAGGATGAAAAAAATGGAATACGGAGATTTTTTAAATTGGTTATAATTGAAAACATGGTTGGAATACTTAAAAAACTGTTTTACTCATTGTTTATCGTCCCCCCACTCCTTATGAGCTCTCAAACATCTGAGATGTTTGAGTTCAATAAGATGTTATTTATCTATCTTATTTCGGTGATTGTTTTTGGCTTGTGGTGTATTCATTATATCGTAAGGCGACCACAATTGTACCTTCCAAAAATAGTACTTATTCCCCTTGTCATCTTCGTGATTTCCATGATTGCTTCAACTTTTCAATCTATAGACCCTCACACGTCCCTTTTTGGCTATTATGGCAGGTGGAATGGGGGCCTCATTTCAATCATTTCTTTTATCGTATTATTTTTTGTATTTATTCAGGTATTTACCAAAGAGCACGTCCATACATTGCTCAAAATATCTCTGGTCGCATCAGCCATTGTCATGCTTTGGGGGTTTCTTGCAAAGTTTGGCTTAGATTTATCCTGTTTGGTTTTTGTGCGTGAACTTTCAAATACCTGTTGGACTGCTCAGTTTCAGCCGTCGATTCGCATGTTTTCGACATTGGGTCAGCCAAATTGGCTGGGGAGTTATCTTGCCATTCATTTTTTTATCGCCCTTTATTACTTTTTAAATTCATATCCGCTTCTCAAAGATCATGAATCGACTTTGGATAAGATGAGACATGTTCTCTCAAAATTTCACCTTCTCAAAGAATCTCATCCTTTTGGGCGTCATTTGTTTTATGTGGTCTATTTAATTTTTAATTTTTTGGCAATATACTTCACAAAATCTCGTTCTTCTCTTCTTGCAGTTGGGTTGATGCTTCTGGTGGGGGGAATAGTGGTGGTTACATCTCGCATTGCAAAGACGCAGAGATCGTGGGTTCGACTTACGGCAATAGTTATTCTTTTCTCCGCGGTGATGTTATTGGTAAATGCACGAACGTTTTCACTCGATGAAAAACTTCCCGAGAATCTTGAAATTACCGATTCATTTGAGATACGTAAAATTGTGTGGTCCGGCGCAGTGGATTTAGGAAAAAAGTATCCGTTTCTTGGCACGGGACCTGAAACATTTGCATACTCGTATTTTTTCACAAAACCCGTAGAGCACAACAATACGTCCGAGTGGGATTTTGTGTACAACAAGGCTCACAATGAATATTTGAATTATCTTGCAACAACAGGGTACATAGGACTTTTGGGGTATATGGCTTTCCTTGGGTCTGCTGGGATTATTTTCATTTCCTATGCAAAAAAATATCACGCAGATGAGCAGGTCATATTCATGTTGGCTCTCGGATATGGAACCATTCTCATCACAAATTTCTTTGGGTTTTCTACTTCGACTATTCAACTATTTCTCTTTTTGATTCCGGCAATGGTAGTTGTTTTTAACCAAAAAGAGCCTGTTGATATTGAAATAGAAGACATTCACAATAGCACACTTCAATCAAAGTTGATCATAGTTGGTATCATAGTCTCTTCAGTTCTTTGCGTTTCATATCTTCAGAGGTATCACAAGGCAGATCGGCTTTTCAAACAAGCAAAGGATCAAATCTATCAAGATGAGTATCAAAAAGCAGTACTTCTTCTGACTCGTGCTATAAAATTGAAATACGAGCATGTATATGAGGATCAGCTTTCATCAAGTTTGGCACATCTTGCATTTATCTCGTCATTTGGTGAGGATGGGCGCACACGGTCATTGAATCTTTTGAAGTTATCAAATGATGCCAATGCACATACTCTTCGAAAGATCCCTAAAAATATTCAGTATTGGAAAACACGGGCAAAAAATCACTACCTTTATTTTCAAGTTACTCGTGACGTTGCAGATCTTGAACGTTCAGTTGAAAGTATGCAACATGTGATTTCACTCGCCCCAAACGATGTACAAAGTTATTATATGCTTGGTCTTTTTTATAGCGTGCTTGCTCAAGAGACTGGTGAAGATTCATATAAAGCAAAGGCAATCGAAAGTACTCAAACGAGCCTGAAATTGAGACCATGCTATATTGATGCGAAAGAACTGCTGGACAGGAGTTTGTAGTCGCCCGTGTCAATCAAAAAGATTATTATTTCCTGAAAAAACTTCAAACCACTCATCGCTATCTCCTTCGTCATTGATGACTTTATTTGCATTGGACAGGGACTCTTGACGGACATTTATTTCGTAATCACCTCCACGGAATTTTACTTGATAATACATGATGCCAGTTTTTTTGCCATCTCCTTTTACCATCTCGGAAATCGTACCATTGAGGGGATCAAGAGGAGCAGTTGAAGTAAATTTGCAAATGTCAAATCCAAGCCAGTTTGTATTGTCACAGCTCACGTCATTGAGGGCAACATTTTGACTGGTTACCCCATTGATGCTGTCGATATTCATACTCTCCTCAAGGTCTGATCGTTGAGTTTGATCCAAAATTCCCTGGAGAGTCATTGCATCTTTGATGCGCTTGCTATCTCGAGCCTTTTTTTGGACTTCTTCAGGGTTCAAGTAGAAAAGTACCACTATTGAAATCACGATTGCTATCGCCACAGATACCATAAGCTCCAACAGGGTAAAAGCTTTTTTTGTCATTTTGTGGTTCATTACGCATCAATAAATATCGACATTAATCCCTTTTGGGGTTTCATTCCCCGGCGCTCCCTCGTCGAGTTTGTCATGCTGAGGCAAAGCCGAAGCATCCATGTTTGAGAGTGGATCCTTCGTTTCACTCAGGATGACAATTCATGGATTCCCGCCTGCGCGGGAATGACGGATACCCCACTGCTTGCTGCGGGGTTAGTTCATTTCCCCGACGATCCGCGTCGGGGAGTATCATAAAAGGAGCGTGAAATGGAAATCTAGTCACCAAGCAAATCAAATGGTCCCGATGCAATCTCAAACCATTTTGCACTATCTCCTCCATCACCAGATAATTTTCCTGCATTTCCTGCAGATTCCTGTCTCACATTGATCTCATAATCTATCCCTGACACCCGTACTCGGTATGTTGGGAAAAGAGCCGATGCTTCATTGGCAAGAGTTGCTGAATACCCATTGAGCGGATCCATGGGAGCGCTTTTGGCGTAGTTACATATGTCAATTTTAAGCCAATTGGTAGCTCCACAAACATCTTGTGGTTTGCGAGATGCTACTGTTCCTCCGGAATTGACTCCGGTAGCTCCTGTTATATCAGCACCATCTACAATCAGACTGTCTGCAACTGCCTGCTCCATGACAACCTGCAATACGCCTGCATCTTTGATGCGTTTGGCGTCCCGTGCCTTACGCTGAGCCTCTGCTGGATTTAATGTCACCAGAAGCACAACGGCGAGGATTCCAATAATACCGATAACGATCAAAAGCTCTACAAGGGTAAAAGCCTTCTGCAGGATTCTTTTCATATATGAAATTTAATTATTAATAACAAAAAGAAAATATACGAAATTAACTATACTTTCAATATAAGTTTAATATAGAACATAATCTCATTCTTTGTCAAGTCTATCTATAAAAGTCACCCCAATGAACTGGTAAGGCTGAAAATTGGTGTGATTACCGCCATTACTAAAAATCCAACCGAAATACCCAGAACCACAATGATCATCGGTTCAAGAAGTGTGAGCATCCCCTTTACTGCAATTTCGGATTCGGTTTGATAATATTCGGCTAGTTTCAAGAGGGTGACGTCGAGATGGCCGGTTTGTTCTCCAACTATAGCCATCTGAGTGAGAGACTCAGGAAAAATGGGCTCATTTGACATCGCAGATCCTACCGACATTCCCTTTTCTACTTTTCGCGTGATCCGTGCAAATGCTTCACGAAACAAAATGTTTGGGTTGACGTCAGTGACAATAACAAGCCCATCAAGGATTGGTACTCCCGATGAGATAAGAATTGATAGTGTTCGGGTCGCATCAACAAGACCTGATGTTCGGGTTATGTTCCCCATGACTGGTACCTTGAAAATGAGTTTATCATAGAGTGTTTTTCCCTGATTCGTCTTCAGAAAACGAATGATTCCAAAAATGGACCCAACTATACCAAGTAATACAAAAATCCAATTCTTTTCCATGAAGTTAGATATAGACATGATAACTTGAGTAGATTGAGGAAGTTCAACGTCAAAACTGTCATATAAACTGAGTAATTTTGGCATCACAAATGAAAACATGACAAACATCATTGCGCCCATAGCCGAAATAATTACGATAGGATAGATGAGAGCGTTTCGTATAATTTGTTTAAAAGCACGTTGTTTCTCCAGATGCTCTGCAAGCTTTTCAAGAATCTCATCAAGTTTACCCGAAGCTTCTCCTGATCGAACTAAAGCTATATAAAAGTGTGAAAATTGACCCGGAAACTGTGTAAGTGCCTGAGAGAATGTCTTACCGTCACGAAGCTGTCGGTCAATGTCTTCCAACATTTTTTTTAAGGGTGCTTTGGTGACTTGTTTTTTGATGATGTCAATTGAGTTAATGAGGGTGAGCCCGGCATCAAGCATAATGGCAAATTGCCGCGTCATATAAACTATGTCTTGAAATGCCACCCGCTCAAACATACTGGTTAAAAACGTGAGCTGAGACTTTTTCTTTTCATTGATTTCAACCGGGAAATACCCATTTGACTTTAGGTATTCTGTAATTTCTTTTTCGCTCCCTGCTTCCATTTCACCATTTACCTTTTGGTTGTTCTGGAGAGCTTTATATTGATATAGCATTTTATTTTATGAACTTTTCGATTTCTTTACTTCTGGTTGCATATCCAAATGCTGACTCACGTGAAATCATGTTTTGTTTGTACAATCGTGATAAATACTTCTCAAAAAGAATCATTTCTTGTTCTTCTCCTGTTTCTAAAATACTATCAAGCATAAAGGCTTTTGCTTCTCGAATCAGAGATTTCACTGCAGAGGAATTGAATAAAATTTCAAGTGCGGGAACTCTTCCCGTTTTTTGAATATTTGGAATAAGTCTTTGATAGATCACTGAGCGTAATACTGATGCAAGTTGGCTTCTAATTTGATTCTGTTGAGCTCCTGGAAAAACATCAACAATACGATTAATTGCTTCAGGGGTGCTACTGGTGTGCAGAGTAGAAAATACCAGATGACCCGTCTCGGCGATGGTGAGTGCAGCCTGGATTGTATCATGATCTCTCATTTCTCCAATGAGGACGACGTCCGGGTCTTCACGAAGTACAGATCGAAGGGCTTTTGACCATGAATGAGTATCGGAATGAAGCTCTCGTTGGGAAATAATCGATTGATTTGGAGTGTATACAAATTCAATCGGGTCCTCAATTGTTATGATGTGGCGAGGCGAATTATTGTTTATTTCATCAATAATTGCCGCAATCGTCGTTGATTTTCCTTCACCGGTTGGTCCGGTAAGAAGCACGAGTCCTTCTTTCATACTTGAGAATTTATGCATGGTATTGGGAAGACCGAGTTCCTCAATTGACCGTATTTTATGAGGAATGACCCTAAAAGCTGCCGCATGGCCACCACGCATTACGTAGTAATTGACACGAAAACGAACATCTTTCCAATCATATCCAAAGTCAATTTCTTTGTTCGTTTCAAATTCTTCTTTCTGAGCACTATTTAATAGTTGTCCCAAAAGAAGTTTGGTGTCTTCGTTTTGCAGAATTTGTTCAGAGTGAATTGGTATGAGTACATCATGCAATCGAATAGTAGGCTTATATCCCGGGGTGATGTGTAAATCTGATGCTTTTTTGTCAACGGTAAATTTAAACAATTGTTCTATATTCATACTTTAATTAGTGGATAAAAATCATTAATCCAATCAAGGTCTCATTCTCCGACGTTTTCTCGTCGAAAACGATTGTCATTCCCGTGAAAACGGGAATCCAGACTGGATCCCCGATCAAGTCGGGGATGACACGAGATATCCCGATGCTCTCTCATCGGGGAGTATCATTTCATTATGCCGCTTCAGTCACGCGCATCACTTCTTCAAGAGTGGTCTCACCTCTGAGCGCTTTCAGGAAGCCATCTTGTTTCATGAGGACCATCCCTTCTTTTTGAGCTTGTGCAACGATTTCCTGTGATGGTCGTTCTTTTAATATTAAATCATTAATGGCAGAAGATGTTTTTAATATTTCATAAATACCAACTCTTCCTTTGTATCCTGAGTTATTGCAATCCTCACACTTCTTGCCTCGGGCAAGTTGAATTGGTCGGTCGGTCTGGTATTCTTTTGGAAGAAGCGGACCGAGTACTTCTCGCACACTATTTTGAATCTCAATCGGTGGCTCATATATTTCTTTGCATGTCTCGCACACGCGACGAATAATTCTTTGTGCCATTGCAATGCTTAGGACCGATGCAATCAAAAACGGCTCTCCTCCAAGATCGGTCAGACGTGGGATTGCGGTCGCCGCATCATTGGTATGAAGAGTCGAAAATACAAGATGACCAGTGAGAGCAGCCTGAATTGCAAGCTGTGTTGTTTCTTTGTCACGGATTTCTCCGACAAGAATTATATTCGGATCTTGACGTAAAAATGATTTAAGCCCGGTAGCAAATGTTAGACCCGCTTTCGAGTTAATTTGTACTTGATTGATTCCTTCTACTTGATACTCTACCGGATCTTCAAGAGTGACAATATTTACGGATTTTGTATTGAGCCTGCTCAGAACAGAATAAAGTGTCGTGGTTTTTCCTGATCCGGTTGGTCCGGTGACGAGTACAATGCCATAAGAACGATCAATGCCATCTTCAAATCGTTTGAGCTGGATACCATCAAGTCCTAACTCCCCAAGTGAAGGCATTCCTCCTGATTTCCGAAGAAGTCGCATCACGATCTTTTCACCATTTACGGTGGGGAGTGTGGATACACGCAGATCGATCTCCTCTTCCGTATTTTTATAGTTGAATCTTCCATCCTGCGGCACTCTTTTTTCATCAATTTTCATCTCAGAAAGAATTTTAATGCGAGAAACGAGTGATTCATGAATACTTGTGGGGAGAGATAATCTCTCCTGTAAAATCCCATCAATGCGATATCGAACGCGTGATTTCAACTCTTGTGGCTCAATATGAACGTCGGATGCTCGACTTTTCATTGCAAAGTCTAAAATGGTGTTGACAATTTTAGCAATTGGCGCATTGTTGAATTCCATTGTCGTCTTGATACCGATCTCCTCTCCGGTCTTTTTTTGTGGCTCGACCTGTGCGATAGCTTGTTCTACTTCAGGAGAAATGCTTCGTGTGTAGCCTATGCTTATTGCTTTTGCGATATCTTCAGCCAATGAAAGGACGAGCGTAGCCTTCACACCAGATTTCATTTCGATAAAATCCTGAAGACTTACATTCAAGGGATCTGACGACGCGACATACAACCTTTTATCTTTATCGTCGTACATATATGGCATGATCTTGTGTCGTTGAGCTACAGACTCAGGGATAAAACTCAAGGCCTGAGGATCTACTGCAGTTGATCCAATATTTACATATTTCACATTCAAAAATCCCGCCTTTATTTTCATAATCTCATCTGGGGAGATGGTGGTATACTGAAGTAAATATTGGTCGATGGGTAGGTCTCTCTTTACAGAATCAACCTCATACAGACCAGCTTGTTCGGTAGTTATTGTATTATTTTCGACGAGCTTTACGAGGAATTGTTTCGGAGTTATACCCATACTACCACTATATGTATATTATGAACAAATTTCAATAGTTTCGTATGAACACAACTCTCCCCCTCTTGATTCAATCAAATACCGACAGTTCGTTTCATGAAATCCTTAAAAAAGAAGGTATGAATGTCCTGAAAAATGATTGCATCAAGATACATCCAAATGGCATGAGTATACGCATCGACCAAATCCGATCGCTTCGAGCCTATTTGTACAATGCAGGAGGATCTTCACGACAAGTAGTCTTTTATTCGTTTCATAAAGCATCGGTCGAGTCCCAAAATGCATTACTAAAAATACTCGAAGAAAAGGGTTTATCGATCAGATTTGCTCTGCAAGTTGAGTCAATTGAGCAGGTACTTTCGACGATTCGTTCACGATGTAGAATTATTACCTCAGAAAGTTTGCGAGATTTGAATCAAGGATCAGATTTTACCATGACTGATTTTGCCCCCAATACGCTATTTCATTCCCGTTTTACTGCTTCAAAAAAAGAGGATGCTGAGTTGATATGTGTAAAATGTATCTCTCTTCTTCGTAGAGAAGCACAAAAAGGAGAGATATTGGCCGCACGCTCCATACAAAAAATATGTACCATTCTGAATCTACTCAAGCACAACAATCTGAACCCGCAACTTGCTGTTGACCAATGTGTCATCCTCATCTCTTCGTGAGCTTACCATCTTGCGTAAGAGTTCACT
>PFSC01000143.1 GCA_002788865.1 Candidatus Roizmanbacteria bacterium CG_4_9_14_0_2_um_filter_39_13 | reverse complement strand
GAGGAGTAATACCTCTTGACAATGAGTATTACTCTTAGTAGTATAGTAATACTATGATCGGATATTCTTCAGTTACACAAAAAGGTCAAGTAACGATCCCCATTGACATGCGGGAGTCTCTTGGTATCAAAAAAGGCGATTCAGTTGTTTTTATAAAAGAAAATGATGGGATAAAAATAAAACAGACAAATGATTTTTTTTCACTCAAAGGTTCAATAGACCCGAAAGGAAAAAAAGGTGACATGAAGAAGATGAGGGAAGCGTTTATTGATTACTTATCTACGAGGAAAACAACATGAAATGTATCTACGTTGATACAAACGTATTTCTTAGATTTTTAACAAAAGATATTCCAATTCAAGCCGATCTTGCCGAAAAATATCTCCGTAGGGCGCAAAGAGGCGAACTATGTATGTCTATTTTGCAGGTTACAATAGTAGAGATACTTTTTCATTTAGAACGATTCTACGACTCACCACGGTCAGAGGCAGCAGAAAAATTAGTTCTTCTCATTGAACCTGAGTGGATACATATAGATGATAAAAAAATTGTTATGGAAGCACTATATGAGTACAAGAGAAATACCATTGATTTTGTCGATATTCTAACTTGGGCTATGGCAAAGGCTCAAAACGTTGAGATTCTTTCCTTTGATAAAGATTTTGACAAACTGACGCCGAAATTACGCATCAAACCATAAACGCATCAAGCCGATTTCTTTCACTCTGGCGAAATGCTTTTTATTGAAGGTTATTAAGGGTAAATTATTAACCAAATGGTACTTTTATTGTATTTGTGACTGTTCACTCTTCTTGACAGAGAAATTTGTTAAATTAGGTCGCATCCATTAATAAGTTGACCAGTATCCTGCGACACATAGGAGGGTACCAGACGGTATCCTCCAAAGGGCCGTAACCCCGACGTGACGTCGGGGACGAGCCCTTAGAATATTGCTTGTGGAATTGAATATCTTTCATTATCATTTTACTAATGAAAATCCTTTCAATTGTCATTCCTTCATACAATGAATCCAACTACATTGTCAAAACAATACAAAGAGCATTAGAACAAAATGTTGGTGGATTTAACAAGGAATTAATCATAATTGATGATGGTTCGCAAGACGATACCTCAAAAAAAATCATCGATTTCCTACAATCGAATAAATTTAATACGAAATCTTTAAGACCCCAAAAAAAATATTTTCAAAAAGATAAATCTTCAGTCACATTGATAAGTTTTAAAAAAAATTCGGGAAAAGGAAACGCCTTAAAAAGCGGATTTTTACTGTCAAAAGGGGAAATAGTCATAGTTCAGGATGCAGATCTTGAGTACAGCCCGGCAAATTATCCTTTGCTTTTGCAACCATTCGTAAAAGAAAATGCTGATGCAGTCTATGGGAGTCGTTTCATAAGTCACGCTCCTCACAGAGTGCTGTATTTTTGGCATTCGATTGGGAATCAGTTTCTGACTCATCTATCCAATATGTTTACCAATCTCAATTTGACCGATATGGAGACGGGATTTAAGGCTTTTCGTGGCGACCTTATTCGAACAATTTCTCCACAACTGCGAAGTTCACGGTTTGGCTTTGAGCCGGAGATTACTGCTCGACTGGCAAAAATCAAAAATTTAAAAATATACGAAGTAGGAATATCGTATATGGGAAGAACATACGCAGAAGGGAAAAAAATTCAATGGAAGGACGGCTTATGGGCGATTTTTCAAATAATAAAATATAATTTGTTTATAAGATAAAATAAGTATGAAGTTTCGGATTTATAACATATTGATATTTTTTGGCGCGCTAATTTGTTTGCTGGGTGCCTGGTCAGTCAGACAACCTTTTAAATATCACTTGTTTCCTTGGGTATTGATAATTGGCGCGTCTGCAGGCTTTGGATTCGGAGCATCAAGACTAAAGAATATTTTGTCAAAACAAGCCGAAACTAAACCGGAAGTTTCTCAAGTCAATTTCAGTGCTAAATTCGGCTGGGCACTTATTTTATTAGGCTTAGCGCTTGGCATACTGGCTGCTGTTTCTCTATGGCCAGATATTAATCACTGGAATAACGCCTTTGTATACTGGATAGCTGCCATTATTTTGGAAATTATGGGCGGTATTTTAATAACCCGTCATAAGAACGATACAAAGTTTTCAAAGGTTTTTAATACTTTGGAGATAATCTGCTTCATAATTATTCTTATACTAGCAATCGGAGTAAGAATTTATAACATTGATCAAATTCCTGCAGGGATTTTTATAGATGAGGCCACTGCTTCACTTGAAGCCATCAATATTTTACAGGGAAATCAAGCGTCTCCATTTGCCACGGGATGGTATGAAACTCCAAACGGCTATTTTTATTATATGGCACTTATATTCAAACTTTTTGGAGTAAATCAGATGACATTGAAGATTATCTCTATTATTCCTGCAATTTTGACTATACCTGCAGTATATCTTTTAGCAAGACTTATGTTTGGATCTTTTGTCGGCCTTAGTGCGATGTTTTTTATGGCCATAAGCCGGTGGCACATGACGATGAGCAGATGGGGATGGAATGAAGTCATGCCTCCATTATTTCAGACGCTGGGTCTTTATTTTCTGCTTGGAGCTTTTCGCAGGCAGAGTGCGATCCTGTATATCTTAAGCGGCATAATCCATGGCTTGGTCTTGTATACATATCTTAGCAGCCGTCTTGTAGTTATTACCGTTTTTTTGTTTATTATCATTTTTCTTGGGCAAATTTTTTTCAAAAACAGAGCTTTATTTTTGCAATGTACAAAAGGAATTCTTCTATTTTTTATAGCATGGCTGATCACAGTCATGCCGTTGGGTATGACCTATCTGACCGATCCCTTCACCTTCATAAACCGGACAGGAGAAGTAAGTATTTTCAATGAAGTTCGGATTACAAAAAGCCTTAAGCCAATTATCAATAACGCAGTCGATCATCTGAAATTTTTTCATGAAAAAGGAGACGGTAATGGACGACACAATTTGCCAAATGAACCAATGCTCGATCCGGTCACTGGAACCTTATTTGTATTAGGATTTGCTTACGGTATTTTTCGTCTGAAAGATAAAAGGTTTTTTTTGTTAGTACTTTGGCTGATGATTGCCCTTGCAGGAGGGATCCTTAGCAGTCGAAATGAGTCGCCCCAGGCATATCGCACACTTACGGCAGTTCCTGCGGTCACAATATTTGCCGCTGTAAGCGCAGCTCTTTTATTTAACCAACTGAAGAAATTATCTATTTTCAGGAAAAAAATGAGTAAGTTTATTTTGATGATTGGATTTTTAGTTTTTGTCAGCATTGCCGGAGTATGGGAAATACGTACTTATTTTTTGTGTCAAGCAATAAATCCAAGCGTCCAATTAAGTTATAGTTTCATGGAGACGAAAATTGCACGAGAAATTTTCGATTCAGGAAAGCAATATGAGCAAATCTATTTATCGCCGCGCCTGGCATCATTTTCGACTGTAAATTTTATGGCTTATAGTATTAAAAATGGAAATCATAAACCTATTTTCCTTGAAAAGGATTTTCCTTTGGATAATTTTTCAGGCGATGCTTTACTTCTTCTTGATTCTCAATATTTTTCGTTAATTCCATATATACGTTCTTATTATCCGGATGCCCAAATAGAAAAAGTTATCGGTCCGGGCAAAGAAGAGCTTTATCTTCGAGTTCGGATACCCCAGACTGCCATTGACAATGCATTAAATCCGGTAAATAAATCTCACAACGGTTTAAAAGCGGCTTACTACAACAATATAAATTGGAAAGGAAAATCAATAAAAGAAGAAATTATACCTTTTATATTGACTACATGGAATGATGAATATTTTAGCGCCACTTTCACGGGAAAAATAAAAATCGCAAAAACAGGTTCTTATAATTTTTATTTGATGGGCGACGACGGAGTGAGATTGAAAATAGACGGGAACTTGATAGGTGAATCACTCATTCCTGACAGGCCAAATGAAATATCAGTACAAAAGCAATTGACAGCAGGGCACCATGATATTCAGATTGATTATTTTCAAAATGGCGGAGGAAGCAGTCTTGAGTTTTATTGGCAGAAACCAGGAGCGAGCTTTGAGCCAGTCCCGCCGGAGGTTCTTTTGCCTATTTAATCGGAAATTCCATAATTGGTATTTTTGATATCCCTCCACTCGTCAATATTATAATTTTTATCCTTCTCTATAAAATAAGAGATGTCGGTTTCCCAAATATCATATTCGTCCAGCCAAATTGCCGGCTGGCGGGATTCAAGAGTCTGAGACTTTTGAATCCATGAAAAATACCATGATAGCTGAAAAAAGGCCACCACTATCACAAAACAGGTGGCAGTAGCAGTTGGCAATAATTTCCAGATTGTTGATTTACTCTGTAAAAATTTATCCAACCAATCAATTAGTACAGAGCATCCAATTAGCGCAAACAGAAAAATCATCGGCACAATATGGACTGCGCGCGCCGCATCCGGCGTATGCTGGCTTAATAATTCGACGGGCAATATTGAGAGTAAATAAAAAACAGAAAGATAAGGGAATTTTATTAAAGAAACAATTATTCCTAGCCAGTATAACAATGTAATAATAGGGTAAATGGGATATTCTTGATCGGAAATATACCTGCTCCATGATCCGAAGTTAAAATCCTGAGGACGAAACAGCGAAAATCCAATCAGATTTCTTTTAATTTGCTCTGATGGCGATACATCATAATGATTGTTTATACTTACTGTTGAGATTCGATTCGTGGCTGTTTCGGGGTTTTGGACAATACTGATAAACTGGGGAATAAACAAAATAGATACGGCAAAGACAGTGATAAATAAATACAAAATCGCAGAAAGTTTATTTGCTTTAAAAGCAATGGAGTATACAAATAAAATCAGCATAGCAACAGGAAAAAGCATTTTCCCCGGATGATAAAAATACAATCCCAACAGTGAACCGACACCAACAAGCAGACTGCCCGCCTTATACAACCTTTTTGATATGAAAAAATTTAGACCAAGTGCAATAAGCATAACAGATAGTGAGTTCCAGACATTTTCCCACCCGCTTCTGGAAAAATTTAAGAACCAGGAGTTGGTTGCAGTCGCTAAAGCAAAAGCAAAAGTAAGCCAAAGATTTTTTGTGATCATGTAGCCCAGATAAAACACCACCGCAATAGATAAAGAACTAAATAGAGCAGAAGGAAGCCTAAGTCCGAATATTGACTCGCCAAACAGCTTCCAGCTTGTACCAATGATAATGGTATTTATTGCCGAGGCTCCGTTCCAGTTGAAGCCGACAGGGGACAATGTGGCATGAGACGAATCCCAGATATATGTTCGTAAAGTATCAATGGCATCAGGATTAATATTGCCAGGAATACTATCTAAAAATACGATACGAACTAAAAGTGCAAAGAAAAATATTATAAGTGCATATAAGTGCGCTCGACGGTTCATATTTTTTTAAAAATCATAATTTGTGGATGATCATATACTGTGAATGATTCATCAGATGAATCGTCACGTATCATATAGCACATATCAGGTAGCAAACAAAATCTGGGATATGAGGTAAATTCTGCCACTTTAATAAAATTAAGTTTATTATTCAATAATTTTTGATAGTATTCAGAAGTTTTTGGATAACAGCGTGGAAATGTTTTTTCACAGTTATCTAAACGTTGAAGTGGCGTATATAATCGATTTGAGGCAATGACGATATAGTCAGAGCGATCTATTTTTTGGTTGATAATCTTCCATTTTTGGTCATCATCAGGGATATCATATAATGTCAGTTCTTCATACTGATAATTTCCGGGATCGTAAATTGGTACTCGATCGTCCCAGTGCTCAGTCGCAAGTGTAGAGCCGTATGGAATGAACTGATTGATCCATTCAGTAGCCTGGATGCGTGTGTTTTGAGTGCTGTAGATATTGAGGAACATGAAAGTCCAAAGCAAAGTTGGAAGGACTATTATCATTGTCATTTCGGATGTGATCCGGAATCTAGAAATGAAAGTAGATCCCTCGACTCCTTCGACTTCGCTCCGGACAAGTTCGCTCGGGATGACATGAATGGTGCGATTCTGAACGAAGTTCAGAATAACATACACTCCATATCCTGCCATGATAGCAAAAAACGGATATAAAGGAAGCATGTATCTCATAAATTTAACTGCAGATTTTCCAATAATTATAAAGTAAATAAGATAAAAAAGAAGGAAAATCGTGAAAGAAGCCACCCCTTCAATTCCCCTCCTTGGTAAGGAGGGGAAATAGGGGAGGTATTTTCGAATACAGACGATTATCCCGATAATTGCAAGTGTACTAATCACTGGCCCCAATCCCCAAAGAAATATATTTTTGATGTAGTACCAGTAGGGGAGTGTCCCAACGTATTGCAAGGTATAGGGAAATATATATGCATCAGAGTTCATTTTGACTTGTTGTGAAATATCGCTCAAAAATCGTATGTATTCAATAAATGCGTATGGCATAAATAAAAATCCAAAGATCAAAGTGCATAGGGAAAAGAGGAGAATATTGAATAGAGAATATAGAATATAGGGTCGGATTTTCGTTGGTTTTCTTTGAAAGAGATGAAAGATTTTTTGAAATATATTCTCGTGTTTTTCAAACGGCAAAATAAACGTAAGTCCAATCACAGGTAAAAAAATGACGGCAGAAATTTTGCTCGTGAGAGCGGCCGCAAAAACAATCCCAATCATGCACACTTTTTTATATGAAGGTTGATCTCTGTACATTAAAAGTAGATACATGAGAAGAGTAGAGAAGAGGTTGAGGAAGGTATCAACAATGAAAAAATGACTATTTTGAATCGGAAAGAACGCAATTGCATAGAAAAAAGAAGACCACAATGCAATGGTTTTTTTGTGAGAAATATGGAATGATATATGATATATGAGAAATACAACAATAAGATCTGCAATAGTCGAGAGGGATCTACCAACAAAGAGCATTCCGTCATAGTTGGCCAAAGTACTATTGAAGATGAGATCTAGTAGTTGACTTGTGCCTCTGAGAAGATATATGGGTAAACTTCCGTAATTGAAAAAATCTGGATTCAACTGGGTCCAGAATGTGATCCGTTCTGCAACCATTATGAGCATTCTCTCATCGGGATGAAAGTGAAACCCCGAATCCCAATTGAATCCCGCGAGACGAAGACAAAATGCAAGAATAAGTATGAGAATCAACAGTACTTTATTTTTCAATTTTCAATCAATTTTTGATTTTTAATTTGAGAAACTCAATCGCATCTTTCAATGAGAGAAACTTTTTGTCATACCGAATTGTTTTGTCGATCGCATTGGTGATCCAGAGCGCATTTGCGCGAGTATGACTGTTGATATGCTTCACGATATCCCAGTTGTCCTCTACAAACACGTCGAGTCCGAGCTCTTTTATTTTTTGTTCTTTAAAAATATGGGGCTGAAGATTTTTTTTATTGTGATATGTTGCTTCAAAGATTTCATCAGCATGCATTTTTTTCATCCACCTTCTGAAATCTCCCTCCAAACAATCATATCTACTGGTAATTATGTACGCTTGAATATGTCCTTCTTTTGAGAGTTTTTTGATTTCATCAACCCCATCTGCCATGTACAAACTTGACCAGTGCACAATGTTCCATAGTATTTTTTCAATAGTACTTTTTGGATAGTAAAACTCAGTTTTTGTGGGCGCTTTGCGTCTCAGCAAGGTTTTTACCGCAATTGTGATCGGTCGAAATATTCGTGCGGGGTTGTACAAAAGTACGCCGTCAAGATCAAATCCTACTTTAAGAGGTGATTTTTTCATAGAGTGTTGCTTGATTGATTATCAGTAAAATTCAATTATACTTGAACATAGTCGTAAGTTATCAGTTGTGTGCAGAAGGATATACATATGTTGCCAGTATTGCTTGATTTTGGCTTTCTGAAGATATACACACTCGGCGTATTTTTGGTACTAGCATTTTTTTGGGGATGTTTTTTTGTGTGGAAAAATATCGCACTTACATCTTACAAGGAAGATGAGATTTTTGATGGATTGTTTTTCTCTCTGTTTGGAGGACTATTTGTTGGTCGGCTGATGTATGTGGCTTTTCATTTTTCAGACTTTGGTGTTGATGTATTGAAGTTCATTCTTATCAACGGATATCCTGGAATGCATTTCATTGGGTTCACTATTGGTTTTCTGGTCTTTAACTATATTTTTCTGTTAGGAAAGAAGATATCATTTTTAAAATATGTAGATTACATCATTCCATCATTTTTTCTTGCACTTGCAATCGGCAAACTTGGAAGCTTCTTTTCGGGTGCTGAAGTTGGATCTCAAACAAAGTTTTTTCTGTCTCTTGCATATCCGCATCTTGATGGAGCGAGACATCTCACTTCACTGTATGAGAGTATAGTATTTTTCCTTGGAAGCTATATCACCTACAAATATATCTTTCTTATTCGGAAAGAAAAACTGCATGAAGGTTTTAATCTCGTATTCTTCGTGTGGTATTTTTCTCTCGTCCAATTTATTTTTGACCCGATCAAAGCATTTAGAACAACGACTCAGTACGTGAGCGTCGAAATGATTGTAAGCGGAGTATTGCTCTTGACAGGAAGCATCTACTTCATCTATTATTTTAGGAAATTGATCGTGTTGCGGGTACAGTCACTTTTTAGAAAAAAGAACGATTAATAATTTTTCCACATATGTCAAAAAATAAAGAAACCAAACTACTATTAGAATCAGAAAAAGAAAAGATTGTGGTTCAGCTGCGAGCTTTAAAAGACTCTGATCCTTTTGAAGATCCGACACATGTGACCGACAATGCCTCAGTTGATACAGATGTTCGAGAACAAGAAGCCCACCAGCGAATCGAAGCAGAGATGGAAACACTAAATAAACGTTTCCATGACATCGATATCGCCCTCAAACGAATTGATAAAGGCACATATGGCACATGCAGGAGATGTAATAAAACAATCCCGGCAAAACGGCTTGCGCTCATACCTGAAACCATGCACTGCGTCTCATGTGAAGAAGAAATGATAAAGTAGCAGTGGATGTGATAGAGTAGAGGAATGAAGAAGTCATATAAAAAGTCTACTCTTTACATAATTCTCGGGTCGTTTCTATTTTTTTATGCAACCTTCAAGCTGTTCTCTGCCTTTTCTTCGTCTTTGTTTTTTTCACGACCAATGCGACTGAACGTTGTCGTATATGGACCGACCACTACATACTATTCCTTTGATCTGAAAAATAACCAAAACTACAATATTCGATTCGACCCGGAAGTGAAAGTAGACGTCCCTGGAGCGTATGGACAGTATCGGATTGGATCCCTTGGTAAATTGGTCCAGCTTGAAAAAAATCCAGATATATTGAAAAAAGCTTTTTCAACAACAACAACCTCATTTGTGCAGTATTATCTTTATCAGAAAGAAGATGACATTTATTACGACGCGCCCGAAAAATCGCAGATAAAACCATCACTTAAGAGTCTCATACTTTCTTCCAGCAATGCATCATTTTTGGATAGAGTGTATCTTACTGGCGCACTCATGAAGGTGAATGATGATTTCAAAAAAATACAGTATCGCAAAGAAAAAAATGAAGCTCTTGGCGATACGCTCTTTCAAGAAGATTCATTTATCAAAGATAGTATAGGGCTTCTGTACAATGACGAGTATAGAGAGGAGCACAAAAGCGTACAAGTATTATATCGACAAAACTATAAAACTGCGCGTACGATCTCATCACTACTTGAAGGAAATGGCATACGAGTAAGCGATATTAATAGAAATACCACAATCAATGATTGTCGAATCATGATATCAGATGAGGTACCATCTCAAACAGCAAAAGATCTTTCAAAATATTTCTTTTGCCCTATTGTGAAAGGAAAAACAGATGTATATGATATACTATTTGTACTTGGAGATAAAGAAGAGGAGTGGAAGATTAATTAAAAT
>PFSC01000150.1 GCA_002788865.1 Candidatus Roizmanbacteria bacterium CG_4_9_14_0_2_um_filter_39_13 | reverse complement strand
ACCTACAAAATAAAAACCTTTTCGTATGATGATCCTATATCTTTGCAGTATATTGAAAAATATCGTATTGAAAATCTTCCTGCAATCATTGTAGCAGGAGATATTTCAAATGAAAAAATAACAGGGGCGTGGACGTCAATGTCCGGGAAAGAGGTAAACAAAAGTGTCGTTGTTGAAAATTTGCTACCGTACTATGACATAAAAACGGCAAAAGTAAAAGGAATAATTAATGCTACTTTGATAACAGACATAACATGTGAAGAGTGTTTTGATGAAAATATATACCTAAATATTCTCAAGAATTTTGGCCTCATCATCAATGACACTGTTACCTATGATGTCGGTTCTCCTGGTGGTGCAACACTTGTAAAGAAATATACTATTACAAAAGTGCCAACGCTCATTCTTTCATCAGGAACGCAAGCCTATCCTAACTTTATAAATTCGTGGTCAGAGGTTGGGACTATTGAAGAAGATGGTACTTTGATACTTCGAGACGTTCAAAAAATTAATACTCAATACAAAGAACTATGAAGAATTCATCCCCATATAAAATCGTAACCAATATGTTTTCAATTTTTGAAAGTAAGATATATACATTTATATTCTTACCGGCGTTGATTGTTTTCATTGGCCTATATGCATTTTTTTATGGGCTCTACACAATTCCGTTGCCAACCGGAGTGTTGGGATTTTTTCGGATGGCAGAACCCACAACATTTGAGATCTTTTATATTCTTTTTTCAGCGAGTGTATCCGCGCTTATTGCAACGATAACCATATACTCAGTACGAACAAAATTAAGCGCTGGCATAAATGGGACGGTCACCTCACTATTTGGCATTTCAACCGGTATATTTGGTATCGTATGCCCTGCGTGTCTTGGGATAAATTTTCTCGCATTCGGCAATGTATTTACGGCTCAAGTACCATTTTTGGTTCCCTATATCTTTTGGGTCCAGGTAAGCGGAATTGTTTTCCTTTCAGTGGGACTTTTTTTTGTAGCAAAAAATGCCTATGAAAAGAAGTGCATCATGTGTGCGGAAGACGGTAAACCTATCGATATTCAGAAGAAGTCGAAAGTGACCCGTGAACTTGATGCAAAATTTATCGTTCTTTCGTTTTTTGTCATAGCGTTACTGATCTACCAACTGACTGCTATCGTTGGAGGAATCAGTGCCAAAGATGGCGAAAGCATAAAAGAAGGCACTATTACAACGGAAAGCGGTGAAGAAATCGTGATAAGTGATTATATTGAAATAGTGACACCTAAGGCTGGATTTAAGACAAACGTACGATGGGGTGATATTGTTGCAAAGATGGTAAAAGAGGGAGTACTTGATCCTCAAAAATTAGAAGGTATTTTAACAAAAAACTATAGTCAGGAAATGAAGCCGGAGTGGAAGGCTGTTCTTGCGGGAGAAGATACGACCCTTTCCATAGACAATGACAATGCTGTTTTTATGATGTATGTTCTTTGGACTTTGGCAAAGCACAATAATAATCAAATATTGACTGGGAGCCCCATTGCTTCGTATTTTGAAAATTACGATATTGGTGTTGGGCGGGCTGGTTATGGAGATGTCTTGCTTCTTTCCCTGACCCCAGAGCAGCAGGCAACTGCAAAAAAAGTTGCAGAGAACGCATATCGTCCGTGTTGTGGCCAATCGACCGTAGCGCCTGACTGTTCACATGGGTTTTCTGCACTGGGACTCATTCAACTTATGGCTTCTCAAGGATATTCAGAAAAAGAAATATTTGACACATTTATTCAATTTAACTCATTTTGGTTCCCAGAAACATATATCAAAAATGCACTGTACTTCAAGGCGACAGAAGGACTCGATTGGAAAGATGTCTCAAAAGAACTTGTTGCGGGAGCAGAGTATTCAACATTGCAAGGATCATATAAAGCAAAAAATTACCTGAAAGAAAAGTTTGGGATATGAGTTGAAATTAATTATTTCAACAACATTACTAGAAGTTATTTCAATCCCAGTCATTCTGGCTTGCCTGCCCGCCTCTGGAGGGTCCAGAATCTCTAATCGCTGTGATATCCTAGATGCGCCTAAAGGCTTACCAGGATGACCTAAAATATAAGGTTGTGAAATAGGTTCTAAAAGACAGGAAAATGCCAATGATTTTTAGTAAAATTTTACATAATGACCAAAATTCCCTCAAAGAGTATATTGACAATTAGACCTAAGAACCCATTTCAAAACTAGGAATATCTTATTAGAATAATGATTAATGCTAAATACACACTCGCCTTAAACATGGCAGGATGGTAACTTCTTCTC
>PFSC01000037.1 GCA_002788865.1 Candidatus Roizmanbacteria bacterium CG_4_9_14_0_2_um_filter_39_13 | reverse complement strand
TACCCTTAGTACCACATTTACACATTAGGAAGTATAGTTTAGCTTGATTTAGCAATCTTTACATTTTTATTAAAAAGCAGTTGGACAAGTCAGGAGAAAAGGATGTACTGAAGGCCAAACTTGTTGACAACAAAATTATTCTTGAGCCTCAAAATCAAGATCGAGAAGTACGAATATTTAGTGATGCTGAAATAAACAAGTGGTTAAAAGATGACATACTACCAGAAAATCTCGCAATTGAAACAGAAGAATTTTGATCAGATATCCCATGAAAAAGGTCTTCATAGACTCCTCCGTGCTTATTGTTGCTACAGGCTCTAAAAGGGGAGCATCTGCACGTATACTTACCTATTGTAACGTGAATTACGAAATTAATGGTTCAAACAAATAACCAAATAATACTCTACTGTAATGGGCTAAATAGCCATTTTCACTTCTTGGTAAACTGGTAATTAGTCCCAGTCGTTCTTTTAATACACTAAATACCGATTCAATTCTCCCTCGCATATTAAGGAGAAAAATCTGTAGTGGTGTTGCCAATTTCTTCATATTTTTTCGTACACTCGTGAGAATGACATTGTTCCTATGTATGGCTTTCTGTTGCAGTTTCGATGAAATATATCCAGCATCAGCAAGTACAAGCGAGTTTTTTAGTTGATATAGAAATCCATCAAGTACAACTCGGTCATCAATGTTTCCTGTAGTGAATTTCATCATAAGTATATTTCTTTTAAGATCGGTAACAATATGGAGCTTTAACCCATAAAACCATCCCGTTGTTGTTTTTGACCTTGTTGCAATTTTCTTCATTACCTTATGAGCATATATACGGATATTCTTACAAACAGGAATGGCTGTTGAGTCAATGATTTTCACGACACCAGACTGTCTATGCTGTAACTGTAAAAGTACGTTAATGAGTACCAGAAAATCAAGAGAATATCTGTTTATGGTTACTACAAAATTCTTGTATACAGGCAGATGAAACTCATGTGAATAGTTTGTTTGCAAAAGACGATAGAGCTTTTTTAAACAGTTAATGCCAAATGCGTTTTTCATAAGTATTATCGTTGCTGCCTCTGAACGTGATAACATACTTGGTCTTCCTCTATTTGTTTTTCCAAACAGTACAACTGATAAATCATCAAAAACACAAAATGCATTCACTAACTGATGTGGGTGTGCTAAACTTTTCATAACGGGTTGTTTGGAACTTACAATACTTTCAGACTACCCGTTATTTATTGTCAAGTCAATCTTTATCAGTTATTTCTAATTTCGTAATTCACGTTATTGTAGTAGGCAAAAAATTGAAGGGTATATTTCCAAATACGTTCTCATGGAGTCAAAAAGAAATGTGAGAAAAAAGTTTAATGAAAAACAAAAGCAAAGACTCAATACCCTTATTCTTAAAAGTGGCTTGAAAGTTGTTGAAGATGTACATATCAATACAATAATGAAATATGAAGATGTTATTTCTGCAAAAGATGCCCCCGTACTTGCAGTTGCCCATGCTCTAAAAGTAGTCTATCTCGTTACTCATAATACAAAAGATTTTATGAAACAAGATGTTCGTAATAGAATCTATCCAATACAAGTATTAACGCCAAAAAAATTCGTCCATCTTGTTGAGAAACAGATTGGCAGATAGGGGTAAATAAGGTACAATATGACACATAAATGATCCGTTGGCGAAGTGGAAACGCGGGAGTCTGCAAAACTTCTATGCGCGGGTTCGATTCCCGCACGGATCTCATGTATTAGTCGTCAGTCGTCAGTCGTCAGTCGTCAGATATTATAGTCGTCTGTCGTTAGTCATCGAGAATATGTATAAATTTGAGAAATTGAAAGTATGGAATGAAAGCAATAGGCTTATAGAGATGGCCTATCAGCTCATTAAAGAATTGCCAACCAATGAAAAATATAATGCAAGTGATCAGTTAAGAAGATAAGAAGAGCCGTTTTTTCAATAAGTTTGAATATTGCTGAAGGAAGTGGTGCAGAGTCTGATAAAGAACAAGTGCGTTTCTTATTTATATCGAGAAAGTCTTTATATGAGGTAGTGAGTATCATGAAGATATTAGAAAATCTATATAACATAGATTCGAAAGAAGTTTTCGACCAAATAGATTTAGTTGGTAAACTTTTGAACGGATTGATTAGAAGTTTGAATCCTAATGACTAAGGTCCGAAATCTGACGATTGAAGTC
>PFSC01000014.1 GCA_002788865.1 Candidatus Roizmanbacteria bacterium CG_4_9_14_0_2_um_filter_39_13 | reverse complement strand
CTGTTTCCTTGAGATGTATTTCAGCATCTGTTTTCACTTCGGTTGGTGAGATGACGTCAACGAGGATGTATTTTTTGCTGGTTTGCTGGTGCATTCTCTTATTATACTGTGTTCATTTTGATATGGAGAGCTTTCGGATGCTACTTGTCAATCGTGGATAGGTTTCTTTGAAGAGTTATTCTCCAAGCTTATCAGGATGATTGAAGCAATGAGGATTATGATTCCAACAATATTTGCTCCGCTTAGTGTTTGTGGAGTGCCATATGGATTGAGAGGTGTGATCGCAATTCCAATTGCAACCACAGGGAACATAAGCTCTGCAAACGTCGAGATCTTTGCCTGAGTGTATTGGAGACCCCAGTAGTACAAAAATATGGCACCCGCTCCTCCGGTGATCCCTGCGATGATCAAAAATCTACTCAAATCGCCAGATCCAATTGCTGAAAAATCGACTGCTTGGTGCAATACATATGCAAAAGCAAATGAAATTGGAATAGCAAGCAAAAATCTCATTGCTGTAGCAAGCGGAAAATCGACTTTACTCAAGAGCTTCTTGCTCAAAATAGTACCAGTCCCCCAACAAAAAGCTGCACCTAGTGCAAGAGCATAAATGAGCTCCTCTCCTTCAAGGGAAAGTGAGATGGAAGATGTTCCAAAGCTCACGAGATAGCTTCCGATGAGAGCAGTGAGTGCAAGAACGAGGAATTTGATCGATAGTTTTTCTTTGAGAAATATAGCCGACATGATGATGACAAAAACAGGCTGAAGTTTTTGGATAAGAATTGGAGTCACGAAATCATTGAATGCAAAACTACGCGCGAGTGCTTCGGTGAAAAAAAGCGTTCCAAGGACAGTGCTCACAAGCGTCATCAGGAGTAATGTTCTCCACGTTTCTGATGAGAAACCTTTGATCCATCTGAAATCCTTGATAATAATTGGAGACAAAAAGAGAAACCCAAGTACATGCTCGAAAAAAATGATCGAGGTAGTTGAAAACGTATATGTCAGAGTCGTTCGAAACAATCCATCAAACGCCCATAAGGCGGCAGCGGCCATAATGAAAAATGGAGCAATCTTTGTTTTATTCATGAATATATTGAAATAATATGTGACAAATATTTCACCTCAGGAGCTTGAACAAAGAAGTTAGAGTCAGAAGGACATCCCATTAGAGGGATGACTATCGTTCTCCTTCTTCAATCCGGACTATACCGTCGGCTTCGGAATCAAACCGAATCATTCCGCCAATTGGCGGATCGTGGGCTTGTCCTGAGCTTGTCGAAGGACTTACCACCGATCGGGAATTGCCCGACAAACTGTCAGACGCACCCTGCCCTGAAGGAACGAGATTAGTATACTATATTGAATTACGAATTACGAATTAAAAACTAAAAAGTAAGAGTTCACTCTTCTTGACACACGTTGTCATTCCCCCGAAGGCGGGAATCCATTCTCCAGACTATTTCAACAATCTGGATCCCCGATCAGGTCGGGGATGACACAAAATAATAATTGATATATTATGATACAGTTTTGTCAAAGAGTGTGAACTCTTACACTAAAAACTAAGAAACAATAAATAAGAAATCAAAATTCAAGGAAAAGTCAGTTGGTATACTTTACTCACAATGAAATACAAATTACTTGCGCTAGATATTGACGATACCATTACGAAACCCGTTGTAGATACCATGTCGGTTCCGGTTTTGAAGGCTTTACAAGAAGTTTCGAAAAAAATATCAATAACATTTGTGACCGCACGTCCGATGCAGGGGCTTATTCGATTTCTCGATAATGCAAATCTTCCCCCACAATTTCATGTTGTTGAGAACGGTACGAAAGTCATTCGTCCCGATAGATCGATTGTGTATGATCGGCACATTGCTCACGAAGAGGTTCAAACGATTCTCAACGTTGCACGTCCATATTTTCTCGAACCAGGATTTCTCGCAGACGAGCACTGGGTTGATGGTTCGGAGGCTCAAGGGAATGTCTCAGGACTATCTTTTAGTTGTATAAGTAAAAAGGATGCTGAGTTATTGAAAAATTCAGTGTTAGAGCTTGACACTAAGTATACCGTTTATTCTGGCAGACACTGGACAAAGTCCGACTGGCGAGCAGTATTAGTTTTTCACAAAAATGCCACAAAAGGATCAGGTATGAAATATATCCAAACGAAGCTTGGAATCTCAAAAGAAGAGACGATTGCGGTGGGAGATGGGATGACCGATGTATCCATGTTTGATGCTGCGGGTCTCAAGGTGGCGATGGAAAACGGCGAACAAAAGGTGAAAGATGCTGCTGAATATATCTGCCCTTCAGTTGATAAGGATGGGATATTGGAGGTCATTCGAAAGTATATTTCATAAGCGTATAAATTCATTGGGGTAAGTCAGGCCGAGCTTCTTGGAAGCGCTCATGGAGAGAATGGGTATGATGTGCCCATAGAAAGTAAATTACTATAGGGTATAATAGATACGTATAAATTACGTATCCTATGGTTGAATCAACGGTTCGAGAAAAATTTGTCGAGAAAAATTGGGATTATAATTGGTTTGAACTCGCGGTAGCCCCTATTGGAAAGACTAAAGATGATCACGTGGTTAAAGAAAAAGTGGTTGAAATTGGTGGCAGGAAATTCTTTGGCTTATATATTTGCTCTGAAACATCGACGCGGGTTTATCTTTCTGAAGAGCCAATTTTCGTTTCAAACGGCACAATAGCAGCTCAATCTTTTTATGCAGTTGCATTTGACCAAAAGGGTAGAATAAATCCCGATTTTGTCGTATCATCTATTTGGAACAATCCTCCTAAATCATTCTCTCCTCCATCACAGGTTCCCGAATTTCAGGGAAAACATGAATCAAGAATGTATATTGATGGTGATCGCGATGTGAAGCTAGTATTCATGACTAAACCAGAAGGTAACTTAAATCGAGGAACAAGTCATGTATGGAGACAATGTGTTGAACAAGAAGATGCAATTTCTATCGTGATGTCTCAAGCAGAAGCCGCATTTTCAGCATTTACATCACAGGAACAACTTTTGGCTTCTTGATAAAGGCTCCGAACACAATAATGGTCAATACCACTCCAAGCACTGCGGTAACTCCATGTACACTCCATACGTCCATATAATACCCTATGAAATAGGCGGTAAGAACATACGGAATGTTTGAAAGCATCGTGTAAGTCGAGAGAGTAGTTGCGCGATATTTTGATTCGGTTGTGTTGTTTATCATGACAGAGGCGCTGTTTCCAAAGACTTCGCCAACACCGTTTCGAGTGATAATCATGATTGTTCCAAAGACAATTCCTACTACCGGGACAAAAATCATTGTGGAAGCAATCACTGTCGCAGATAGAATAAATCCATTCCATTGGCCAAATTTTTTTGAAACCCAGGGAGTAAGTTGTTCAAAACCTGCAGATAGGATAAACATGATCACCGTAATAATTCCCAGTTCGCGTGCACTCCACCCCTCCGCAACAAGTTGTGTATCGATCAGGATTTGGCCGCTGATGACGGTGATCATCGTCAATGCAATAATGAAACTATTTTGCAGTTTAACTTCATGAGTTTTAAACAGCTGTTGAAATCCTTGTTTTGTCTGACTCAGATAGTTTTTCAATGAAAATACTTCTGAGTCTATCGGAGGTTCATGAAGGAAAAAACTCAAAATTCCTGCCGTAAGAGTGTGTTTGGAAATCCTATAATTGATAGAGTTTAAATTGTTTTCTTTTGTAACCAAGAGGGCAGTAGGAAGCTCTACCACA